>NZ_CAWLMI010000006.1:0-167024 GCF_963862045.1 Aeromonas sp. 159
CATGCGGGCGTCGATATCGCCATCCAGAAGCAGCGGCTCGCTGCCGCCGGCGCGGTAGCGGGCAACCTCCTCCTCGGAAGCGGGATCCACCAGCCAGATGTGGCTCTCACCGGTCCAGGCAAACCACCAGCTCTTCACAAAGCCGTGCTCACGGTTGAGCCGCTCGTTGTGCTCCAGCAGGAAGGGGTAATCGGTGGTGAACTTGGTGCAGCGCATAATGCGGTTCGGCACAGTGCGCAGGGTGACGTCGAGCAGGATGCCGAGCATCCCCATCCCCATCACGAAGGCGCCGAAGCGCGGGTCACTGCGATCCACCCGGATGATGTCGCCATTGGCCAGCATCACCGTCATCGCCTCCACCGCATCGCAGAGGGCAGACTGGTGCAGCCCCTGGCCGTGGGTGCCGGTGCTGAGGGCGCCGCCCAGGGTCTGGATGCCGATAACGCCCGGGGATGCTGGCAGCATCCGCTCCATGGCGATCAACTCGGCATAAACGGTATCGAGGGGCGTCCCCGCCTGATAGGTGACGGTGTCGGCGGTTTGCGCCAACTGACCGCGCAGGTGGTGCAAGTCCACCAGCAGCGCCTGACTGTCCTCGGCATAGACGCTGTGGATGGGTTCGAAAGAGAGGCCGGAGCCGATAAGGCGCAGCTTGCGCTCGGGGTGTTCCCGCAGCAGCGCTTGCAGCTGGTCACGGGTTTTCGGGCGCCACACCTGATCCAGCGCCCCGAGGGGATTGGTTCTCGACCAGTTGAACAGCACCTCCCGATTACCGATCGCCTTGATGCTGTGAAATGCCTGGAACTGAACCGTCATACCGCGCCTCATCTTTTACTGACGTCAAAATGAGCGCTGATTCTACCGAAAAGCGAGCCGCAAGGCATGAAAAACAAGCCCCTGCACTCGAGGGGGGATAGGGAGAGAGCACTCCCCTACCCTGCCAGACGGGAGCGTGGCCGCCCGTCTGTCACCGATAAATCAGGTCGCATTCGGGATGCCTCGCACCCCATCTGGCTGGCGGGTCTGTGCCTCTTCCGGCAGCAGCTCCTCGCAGAACTGGCGCAGCGGCATGGGGCGGGCAAACAGGTATCCCTGCAGATAGTCGACCCCTTTGGCCCTGAGGTAGTCAGCCTGACGCTCGCTCTCCACCCCTTCCGCCACCAGCGCCAGACCGAGCCGGGTCGCCAGATCGATCACGTTATCCACGATATGCTCCGAGAGCGACTCGGTACCGATGCGGGCGATAAAGGATTTGTCGATCTTGAGGTAATCCACATGAAACTGCTGCAGGTAAGCCAGGCTGGAGTGGCCGGTGCCAAAGTCGTCGATGGCGAGTTTGACCCCCATCTCGTCCAGCTGGCGAAACAGGGAGAGGGTCTGGGGATCTGACATCAACAGCTCCCGCTCGGTCAGCTCCAGCACCAGTACTACCTTGCCGGGGAGGAAGTGGCCGAGAAAGGCGCGGCACTCGGCCAGCAGGGCAAAATCGTGGCAATGAGCGGCGCTGATGTTGAAGCTGATATGAAACCCATCGGGCAACTGCTCCTGAGAGCGGTTCAACCTTGTCGCCACCTGCTTCATGATATGGGTGGTCATGGGGACGATCAGTCCCGACTCCTCCGCTTGCGGGATAAAGAGATCGGGCCGGATCACCCCTTCATTGACATGCTCCCAGCGCATCAGCACCTCGGCGCCCATCATCTTGCCGTCGTGGCTGGCAATCAGCGGCTGCAAGTAGGGAACAAACTCCCTGGCCCGCAGGGCACGTCGCAACTCATCTGTTGGCGAGCCGGGACGCCCCAGTACCCACCACACCAGCCAGGCCAGCAAAAGCGAGGAAACCGCCAGCCACGACAGCGCCACGTGCCGCGCGGCCCACAGCGACTTCCAGTAGACCGGCATGGCATAACCGGCATGGATGGTGAAAGGATAATGGGATGATGTGAGGGCCTGGCTGATCCCGCGATGGAGGGTGGGCGCCTCGCTCAGATAGCGGCCCGACTCATTGAGCCAGGCCGATCCCACCTGCAGATAGAGCGCACTGGATTTTCCGCTCATGGAGAGCATGAAGCTGAGCTGGGTACTGTCGATGGCGCTCAAGGCGGCATCCTTTCCCTGCTCGGTGCGCACTACCAGCAGCGGGTGATTTTGCCGCACCCGGTTGCCACTCATCAGCAGCAGCTTGCGGCCGGTGTAGATGGAGCCATCATCGGCATCATTGGCCTCACCAAACAGCGAGGTGCAATTGATGATGCCGTTTCGCACCAGATTGACCGAACGCAGGAAGGGCTCGATGGCGACCTTCTTGCGCAGCACCAGCAGGTTGTCGCGACAGGGAGCATTCACCAGAGGCAGCACGGAGCGGTTGGCCTGCTCCGCATGATCCAGCATCGACTCCATCAGGGTTCTGGCCTTGTGGGCCGAGGCACTGGATTCCGCTTTCAGCTCCTGCACATAATTGCTGTGGATGAGCCAAGCTCCCACCAGCAGCGGCAGAGTAAAGACCAGCAAGGCACCGCCGAAGCGTAACCCGGTTCGGGAGAGATCGATCCTGAACAGAAACATAAAGAACCACGCCGCAATTCGTCAGGCCTGCCAACGCAAGCACTCAGTGAACAGATATCCACTTTCCCTCGATAACGATGCCTCATCATTACCGCACATAACCGAACAACATAACCCAAAGCGTTTATAAAACGAACCACCAAACAGGTGGTTGGATCTCTCTAGCAAGGATCGTGCAAACAATCTTCAAAAAAGACGGTGAATAACACACAAATAAATAATGCCGCGTAAATACGCGGCATTATTGGCTTCTTATCGCGCAAATCGCGCAAGAACTCCGTTAAACGGCTTGCTGCAGGATCACCGCATCGGCCTTCTTGGTGTAGGAGGCGATCTCGTTGAAGTTGAGGTAGCGGTAAGTATCTGCCGCAGTGGCATCGAGCGCCTTGGCGTATTGCAGGTACTCCGCCACGGTCGGGATCTTGCCGAGGATGGCGGCAACGGCGGCCAGCTCAGCAGAGGCCAGATAGACGTTGGCACCTTTACCCAGACGGTTCGGGAAGTTACGGGTGGAGGTGGAAACCACCGAGGCTCCTTCCGCTACCCGCGCCTGGTTGCCCATGCACAGGGAGCAGCCCGGGATCTCGATGCGGGCACCGACGCGACCAAAGATGCCGTAGTAGCCCTCTTCGGTCAGCTGATCCTTGTCCATCTTGGTGGGCGGCGCGATCCACATGCGGGTCGGCAGCTCGCCCTGATACTTCTCGAGCAGTTTGCCGGCGGCACGGAAGTGGCCGATGTTGGTCATGCAGGAACCGATGAACACCTCGTCGATCTTGTCGCCAGCCACGTCGCTCAGCAGACGGGCATCGTCCGGATCGTTCGGCGCACAGAGGATCGGCTCCTTGATGGTGGCCAGATCGATCTCGATGATTTCGGCGTACTCGGCATCCTTGTCCGCTTCCATCAGGGTCGGGTTGGCCAGCCACTCTTCCATCCCCTTGATACGGCGGGTGATGGTGCGCACGTCGCCGTAGCCTTCGGAGAGCATCCATTTCAGCATCACGATGTTGGACTTCAGGTACTCGATGATCGGCTCTTTATCCAGCTTGATGGTGCAACCGGCGGCAGAGCGCTCGGCGCTGGCGTCCGCCAGCTCGAACGCTTGCTCTACTTTCAGGGTCGGCAGACCTTCGATCTCGAGGATGCGGCCGGAGAAGATGTTCTTCTTGCCCGCTTTCTCGACGGTCAGCAGCCCTTTCTGGATGGCGGCATAGGGGATGGCATGGACCAGATCACGCAAAGTGATGCCCGGTTGCAGCTCGCCCTTGAAGCGCACCAGCACGGACTCCGGCATGTCCAGTGGCATCACGCCGGTAGCGGCGGCGAAAGCCACCAGACCGGAGCCCGCCGGGAAGGAGATGCCGATGGGGAAACGGGTGTGGGAGTCACCACCGGTACCGACGGTATCCGGCAGCAGCATGCGGTTCAGCCAGGAGTGGATGACGCCGTCACCCGGACGCAAGCTCACACCGCCGCGGTTCATGATGAAGTCCGGCAGGGTGTGGTGGGTCTGTACGTCGATGGGCTTCGGATAGGCCGCGGTGTGGCAGAAGGACTGCATGGTCAGATCGGCGGAGAAGCCGAGGCAGGCCAGATCTTTGAGCTCGTCGCGGGTCATCGGGCCCGTGGTGTCCTGGGAGCCGACCGTGGTCATCTTGGGCTCGCAGTAAGTGCCCGGGCGAATGCCCTTCACGCCGCACGCCTTGCCCACCATCTTCTGGGCCAGGGTGAAGCCTTTACCGGTATCGGCCACCGGCTGCGGGCGACGGAATACGGTGGAGAACGGCAGACCCAGCGCTTCGCGGGCCTTGTCAGTCAGGCCGCGACCGATGATCAGCGGAATACGGCCACCGGCGCGCACTTCGTCGATCAGCACGTCGGTTTTCAGTTCAAACTGTGCCAGCACCTGTTCGGTGCCGTGTTTGCAGATCTTGCCGGCATAGGGGTAGATGTCGATCACATCGCCCATTTCCAGCTTGGAGACATCCACTTCGATAGGCAGTGCGCCGGCATCTTCCATGGTGTTGAAGAAGATCGGGGCAATCTTGCCACCCAGACAGACACCGCCAGCGCGCTTGTTCGGCACGAACGGAATGTCGTCACCCATAAACCAGAGCACCGAGTTGGTGGCGGATTTACGGGAAGAGCCGGTACCGACCACGTCACCCACATAGGCAAGCGGGAAGCCTTTCTCTTTCAGGGCATCGATGGTCTTGATGGGGCCGACGGCGCCATCCTTGTCCGGAGTAATGCCGGGACGGGCGTTTTTCAGCATCGCCAACGCGTGCAGCGGAATGTCCGGGCGGGACCAGGCGTCCGGTGCCGGAGAGAGGTCGTCGGTGTTGGTTTCGCCGGTCACCTTGAACACGGTGACGGTGATCTTCTCGGCCAACTCCGGGCGGGAGAGGAACCACTCGGCATCAGCCCAGGACTGCATCACCTGTTTGGCGTGGACATTGCCCGCCTTGGCCTTCTCTTCCACGTCATGGAAGGAGTCAAACATCAGCAGGGTGTGGGAGAGCCCCTTGGCGGCAAGCGGCGCCAGAGTGGCGTGATCCAGCAGGTCGATCAGCGGCTGAATGTTGTAACCACCCTGCATGGTGCCCAGCAGCTCAACGGCTTCGGCTGCAGTCAGGATGGGAGAGTGGGCTTCGCCCTTGGCGACGGCGGTGAGGAAACCGGCTTTGACATAGGCCGCTTCATCAACACCGGGGGGAATACGGGAGGACAACAGCTCTTTCAGAAAGTCTTCTTCGCCAGCGGGCGGGTTCTTGAGAAGCGTTACCAGGGCGGCGACCTGCTCTGCATCCAGAGGTTTGGCAACCACGCCCTCGGCGGCACGTTCTGCGACGTGTTTACGGTATGTTTCAAGCACGACTAATTCCTCTTTGGTCTTTTTTTGGGGTTCGCCCACGCTCGCGGCGATCGTCCTTGCGGGACACCCCGTAGGGTGCTCCCCACTATATAAGTTTTAACGACTAATTAAAATCCAAACCCTGTTTACTTATTCACCACAAAATCGTAACCAATTAAACAGACTGGTATTTTTTGAAAATTAATTGAACGCCCTCAACCAGAGTTAACAAATTGGCATCATTTCAGCATTATTCAAACGTACTGCCCAATTGCAGATAGAAGACGTCATTGCCCCCCTCCGCCATGCCGTAGCCGAGGAACACAGGGCCGAGGAAGCTCTCCACCCCGACATAAAGCGAACCGGCGGTGAAGGAGCTCTCCAGACTGATATCCTCACCCTTGTTCCAGACCCCCCCCTGCTCCAGAGATCCACCCAGATAGAGCGGCATCTTGAGGGCTCCGAAGTCATTGTCTGCCACCCGATAGATGTAGCGCAGGCCACCAAACAGGCTGTAGCGACCGCTCAGCTGGTAGCGCTGGAAACCGGAGAGGCGGAACAGTCCGCCCAGATCCTGAATATGCAGCGGCACCACCTCTTCACTGCCCGAGCCACCCCCTTCGAGGATCAGGTTGAGGCTGTGCCTGTCCCATGACCAGGGCTTGATCATCGAGAGCTGATAATTCCAGCCTTCACTGCGGCCATCTGCTGACTCGAGTCCATCCACACTGACATGGGAGTGGCCCAGTTTCATGTCCCATTTCACCCCCTGATAGGGGAAATAGAGGCTATCCAGATTGTCGTGTTCAAAGCGGACATAGGGGCCCCACGCCGTGGCATCCATCTCCAGCCCCTTGAAGTTCTTCACATCAATCGTGCCCAGTTGTCCCTCCAGCCCCATCGACAACCGGCTCCAGGGCTGGCGGTTCCAGCCCACCGCCAGATCGCCGCTGAAGAAGGAGTATTCGGAGTCGAGATAGCTTATCGAAACCATCTCGGGATCCGGATTTGGGAAAAACAGGCGGCGCAGGGTCTGGTCATAGGCCAGACTCGCCTCACCATAGAAGGTCTGGGAGGGTTCGAGCGGGGTATAGAAGTCGGTCTTGATATGTTTGGCCGTGCCCAGCGACGCCTCGGTCAGCCACTCGGCACCCCACTCGTTGACGTTGGTGAGGGTATAGGACATGCCGACGTTGTAGTTGGAGGTGTTCTCGAAGTCATCGGTGAAACCGAACTGGAAGTTGAGGTAGCCTGGCCCCCAGTTCTTCTCGCTGGCATCCACCAGCAGCACGTTCTCCCCGTCACGCTCCTCCACCTCGTAGGTGATGCGATCGAACGACTCCAGCGCGTAGAGGCGGCGAATGCCCGCTTCCAGACTCTCGTTGGTCTGTACCTTGTCAGGCCGCACTTTCAGCATGGCGCGCACCGTCTCGTCGGAGAGGCGCGACTTGTTGATGATCTCCACCTTGTCGATGAAGTAGGCGGGCTGACCGCTACGCTCGGCACGGCGGCTCAGCTTCTGGTTGCGATAGGCGTTGTACTGCGCCTTGGTGAGCGACAGTTTATCGAGTTGCAGCGACACCTTGTCAGCCGCCGCCTCACCGATCTTGATCCCCTCCGGCATCCGGGCAAAGTCGGCGATCCCCATATCGCCAAACTCGGGGGCGATCAGAATATCCTTCGGTCCCATCAGCGCCTTCTGCTTGTCGGTGCCCACCTGGGTCATGTAGGTGGTGAGCTGGTCAATCATGGCCAACCCTGACTTGAGGGACTCCCGGGTACGCAGCTTGGCACCGATATCCACCGCGATCACCACGTCGGCCCCCATCGCCTTGGCGACATCCACCGGCATGTTGTTGACGCTGCCGCCGTCCGCCAGGATGTGCCCCTCCCACTCCACCGGCTTGAGGGCACCGGGAATGGACATGGAGGCCTGCATCGCCTTGGCCAGGCTGCCGTGATCCAGCACAAAGGGGGTGACCGTCTCCATGTCGGTCGCCATGGCGCGGTAGGGAATGGGGAGATCATCGAAGCTCTCCTGCACCGGCAGGTTGGAGGTGGCCCCCCGCAGCAGGCTGGCCATGGATTGGCCCTGGAAGAAACCGTCCGGCAGCTGGGTGGTGTCGCCATTCACCCCTATGTCGGTGCGCAGTTGGTACTGCTCGTTCTGCTGCTTTTTGCGCAGCGACAGCTCGTCGCGGCCAACCTTGTCCTGATACCCCTTGTTCCAGTCGATGGCCAAAGTGGTGCGTTCCACCTCCTCGGCACTGAGCCCCATGGCATACATCCCCGCCACATAAGAGCCCATGCTGGTGCCGACTATGATGTCGACCGGAATCCGTTTCTGCTCCAGTACCTTGAGGATGCCGATATGGGCCGATCCCTTGGCGCCGCCGCCGCTGAGCACCACCGCAATTTTCGGGCGCTCCCCCTGTGCCGCCACAGCCAGCAGCGGGCAGGCCGCCAGCATCACCAAAAGCAGACGGGTCCATCCCGCACCTAAGCTGCGCATCATATTTTCCATATTATTCAGAGGGTCAGTCACCAAGGATGGCCTCTACTATAAGGGGCCCGGCAGTTAGCGCAACCGTCAATCCGCATCCCGCCTGTGCTGCATGGCGAAGGGGCACGCCGCCGCCCCTGTGAGCGCAAACGTAATCCGCAAATAAAGGGCTGCAAGCCTCATGGGTAGCGCCGCGCTGCCGCTAATATGAGCGTCGTCAATCTCAACCTTTTGAGCACCTTTATGCTGGCAACCCTCACTCTTAAACAGAAAATTCTGGCTACGGTCACCCTGGCCGTGGTCGTCTCCTGCCTGCTGGTAGGCTACTTCAGTCAACGCTCGGCCCAGCAACTGATCGAAAACCGGATGTTCGAGCAGGAGCTCCCCAACCTGACCCAGCGGATCAGCAAGGAGATTGAACAGGATCTCCACGGCATCGCCCAGGCCGCCCGCCAACTGGCCACCGACCGCTTTATCCTCGACTGGGTGGATCGGGGCATGCCCAAAGAGCAGGAGCCAATCCTCATCAACCAGCTCAAGGATGTGGCCAACCAGTATGGTCTGGTGACCGCCTCCTTCGCCGATCGCCAGAGTGCCGCCTACTACAACCAGGATGGCTTTCTGCGCAACCTGACCCCGACACAGGACGCCTGGTTCTATGACTACACCAAGAGCCAGAAGGAGATGACCCTCAGCATCTTCCGCGAGAGCAACGGCGAGGTGAAGCTGTTCGTCAACTTCCAGCAGCTCAACGGGCGCGGGCTGGCCGGCTTTGCCAAATCCCTCGACACCATGGTGACCATGGTCTCCAACTTCCGGCTGGAAGAGAGCGGCATCGTCTTTATGGTCGATGGCAGCGGCAAGGTGAAGCTGCACCCCGAGGCCAACCGCATCGAGCGTGACACTCTTGGCAACATTGCCAGCGGTGATACCGGCAGCCTGCTGGCCAAACGCCCCTTTGCCGTCATCAACGCCGAGGTGAACGGCGAACCCATGGTACTAGCCAGCAGCTATATCCCGCTGCTCGACTGGTATCTGGTGGCCCAGGTGCCGCAAGCCGAGATCTATGCCGAGCTGGATCAGACCCGCAACGAGATCCTGATGATCTCGCTGGTGATTGCGCTCTCCATGGGGCTGATAGGGATGCTGCTGGCAGGCTCGGTCAGCCGCCCGCTCAACGAGCTGGCCCGCCTGTTCAAGGAGCTGGGCAGCGGCGATGGGGATCTTACCCAGCGCCTGAAAGTGGAAGGACGTGACGAACTGAGTCAGGTCGCCACCGGTTTCAATAACTTCGTCGCCAAGATCCACGGCTCCATCGAGCAGGTGGCGGAGAACTCCCGCCAGCTCGCGGCCACCGCCAACGAGGTGGCCAACAAGGCGCAGCTGACCCAGCACAACTGTACTGCCCAGCGTGACCGCACCGTGCAGGTGGCCACCGCTATCCACGAAATGGGGGCCACGGTGAGCGAGATCGCCGGTAACGCTTCGCTGGCAGCCGAAGTCGCCAGACAGGCCAACGATCAGGCCGATGCAGGTGCGGTAGTGGTGGCGCAGGCGCGCCACGGCATCGTCGACCTCTCCGGCGAGATTGAGCAGGTGGCAGGGGTTATCGAGTCGCTGGCGAGCCAGACCGACTCCATCGGCAGCATTCTCGAAACCATCCGCAGCATCTCGGAGCAGACCAACCTGCTGGCATTGAACGCTGCTATCGAGGCAGCTCGCGCCGGTGAACAGGGTCGCGGTTTCGCCGTGGTGGCAGATGAAGTGCGCAATCTGGCCAACCGCTCCGCCGCCTCGACCGCCGAAATCCAGGGGATGATCAACCGCTTGCAGGAGCAGAGTGCCCGCGCCGTCAGCGCCATGGCGCAGGGGCGTAACCAGAGTCTGGAGGTGGTGAGCCAGGCCGATGAGGCCAACGCCGCCCTCGGCCAGATCACCGCCCACATCACCCAGATCAACGACATGAATATCCAGGTCGCCACCGCCACCGAGGAGCAGTCCAGCGTGGTCGGCGAGATCAACCGCAACGTGGAAGACATCAACCAGCTCACCATGGAGACCGCCGATATCGCCCACCAGCTGACCGAATCGAGCCGCAGCCTGCAGCAGCTCTCCGGTCAGCTGGACAAGCTGGTCGGCAACTTCCGACTCTGACCCCGACCTTGGCCTTGACCTTGACCTGAGTCATCAACAACAGAGAGCGCCGTGGCGCTCTCTGTTGTTTTGGTGGCGGCTAATCCGGCATAGCCGTCAGCCCTTGCCATCCCGTTTGCGCTGATACATCAGCTTATCTGCGCGGGTGAGCAGCTCGGCCAGAGACACACAACCGCGCCCGTCGTAGCAGACAATCCCGGTGCTGCAGGTCAGCGCATAACCGCAACCACTGTGCTGATTGTGCTCGGCCAACATGGCATTGAAACGCTCATAGGCCAGTTGTGCCTGCGCCTCTACCACATTGGGCAGCAGGACGGCGAACTCATCGCCGCCCATGCGGGCAAACACGTCGGCGCCACGAAAAGCCTGCTTGAGCAGAGTGGCAAAGGCGATCAGGGCCCGATCCCCTTCTGCATGCCCCCACCGATCATTGATCCCCTTGAAGCCATTGAGATCCAGATAGAGCAGCGCCAGCGGCATCTGCAAGCGACTGGCCAGCGAGAGGCTCTTCTCCGCCAGCATCACGAACCCGCGCCGATTGGAGATCAGGGTCAACTCATCAATGGTGGCCAGCTGCACCGCTTCGAGCTCCCGCACCACCATCGCCGCCAGGTCCTTGAGCAACCCCACATCCTCCTCGCTCAATTCCCGCTGCACAGTGTCGATGATGCAGAGCGTCCCCAGTTTGCAGCCGTTGGCGATCCGCAGTGGCTGTCCGGCATAGAAGCGGATACCGGGCCCACCCACCACCAGCGGATTGTCGGCAAAGCGGGGATCCTGCGAAGCATCCGGCACGATAAAGGTCTCATTGCCCATGATGGCGTGGCCACAAAACGAAATGTCCCGGGCGGTCTCACGGACCTCCAGTCCAATACAGGATTTGAACCACTGGCGCTCTTCATCCACCAGACTCACCAGCGCGATGGGGACATTGAACACCCGTCGGGCCATGCGGGTCAGCCGGTCAAACCGCTCCTCAGCCTCGGAATCCAGCAAAGAGAGCCGCCGCAGGGTCTCCAGCCGCAATGCCTCATCGGGCGGAATGGGTGCTTCTAGCATCGTGCCTCTCTCGTCAGTGCCAAAACCTATCTTTAGCATATTGGGCTTTGTCGAAGTCGGGGCAGCAAGGAGAAAACAAAAAGCCGCTCATTCGAGCGGCTTTTTAGACAAGCGGGGAAGAAAATTACTTTTTCTTCTTGGCCTTGGCGTTCGGCAGGTCGGTGATGGAGCCTTCGAACACTTCGGCAGCCAGACCCACGGACTCGTGCAGAGTCGGGTGAGCGTGGATGGTCAGCGCGATATCTTCGGCGTCAGCACCCATCTCTATGGCCAGACCGATTTCACCCAGCAGTTCACCACCGTTGGTACCCACGATGGCACCACCGATGACGCGGCCGCTCTCCTTGTCGAAGATCAGCTTGGTCATACCGTCGGAACAGTCGGACGCGATGGCGCGGCCGGAAGCAGCCCACGGGAAGGTGGCGACTTCGAAGTTCAGGCCCTGTTGCTTGGCTTCCTTCTCGGTCAGACCAACCCATGCCATCTCTGGCTCGGTGTAGGCGATGGACGGGATCACTTTCGGGTCGAAGTAGTGCTTCTTGCCGGCGATAACTTCGGCGGCAACGTGACCTTCGTGAACACCTTTGTGTGCCAGCATCGGCTGGCCAACGATGTCACCGATGGCGTGGATGTGCGCCACGTTGGTACGCAGCTGCTTGTCCACCTCGATGAAACCGCGCTCGGTCACGGCAACGCCTGCCTTCTCGGCATCCAGCATCTTGCCGTTCGGCACACGACCTACGGCAACCAGCACGTTGTCGTAACGAACCGGCTCGGCCGGAGCGTGCTTGCCTTCATAGGAGACATACAGGCCGTCTTCGCGCGCTTCAACTGCGGTGACCTTGGTCTCCAGCATGATGTTGAACTTCTTGGCGACGCGCTTGGTATAGATCTTGACGATATCTTTGTCGGCAGCCGGAACCAGCTGGTCGGCAAATTCCACCACATCGATCTCGGAACCCAGAGAGGAGTAAACGGTACCCATCTCCAGACCGATGATGCCGCCACCGATAACCAGCAGTTTGCCGGGAACGGTTTTCAGCTCCAGCGCATCGGTAGAGTCCCATACGCGCGGGTCATCGTGGGGGATGAACGGCAGCTTCACCGGACGGGAACCGGCCGCGATGATGGCGTTGTCGAAGGTCACGGTAGTCTTGCCGTCTTCCCCGGTCACTTCGAGCGTGTTCGGGCCGGTAAATTTACCCAAGCCGTTAACAACCTGAACTTTACGCATCTTGGCCATGCCAGCCAGACCGCCGGTCAGCTGGTTGATAACCTTCTCTTTCCACAGACGGATCTTGTCGATGTCGGTCTGCGGGGCACCGAAGACGATGCCGTGCTCGGCCAGCGCCTTGGCTTCTTCAATCACTTTGGCAACGTGCAGCAGCGCCTTGGAGGGGATGCAGCCCACGTTCAGGCAGACGCCACCCAGGGTGGAGTAACGCTCGACGATAATAGTATCCAGACCCAGATCGGCTGCACGGAAAGCAGCGGAATAACCGGCAGGGCCAGCACCCAGTACTACGACCTGGGTTTTGATTTCTTTACTCATCATGACCTCTTTGTCGTTCTTATATCCCCGGACAGCGCAGTCTTATACCGAAACGGGTGGCTGCAGCCGTGAAAAAAACGGGGCAAGTTTACGATCATGTTAATGAAATGAGAAGTAAAAAGGGCAGGCTCTGGGCCCGCCCTCTCACTTACAGGACCAGTCGACGAATGTCGGACAGCACGCCGTTCATGGTGGTGATGAAGCGAGCCCCATCGGCACCATCGATCACGCGGTGGTCGTAGCTCAGAGCCAGCGGCAGCATCAGGCGCGGCGCGAACTCTTTACCGTTCCACTTCGGCTTCATCTCGGACTTGGAAACACCGAGGATGGCCACTTCCGGCGCGTTGACGATCGGGGTAAAGCTGGTACCGCCGATGCCACCCAGGCTGGAGATGGTGAAGCAACCGCCCTGCATGTCGGCAGCGGTCAGCTTGCCGGCACGGGCCTTCTTGGAGATCTCGGCCAGATCGCGAGACAGCTCCATGATGCCCTTCTTGTTAACATCACGAACCACAGGCACAACCAGACCGTTGGGGGTATCTACCGCCACACCGATGTGGATGTACTTCTTCATGATCAGCTTGCTGCCATCTTCGGACAGGGAGCTGCAGAAGCGCGGGTGAGCTTCCAGCGCCTTGGCGGCGGCTTTCAGGATGAACACCAGCGGGGTGATCTTCACGTCTGCCTTCTGCTTCTCGAGCATCGCGTTCTGCTCTTTGCGGAACGCTTCCAGCTCGGTGGTATCGGCTTCGTCGAACTGGGTGACATGAGGGATCATGACCCAGTTGCGGTGCAGGTTCGGACCGGAGATCTTCTGGATGCGGGTCAGCTCGACCTCTTCCACATCACCAAACTTGCTGAAGTCTACTTTCGGCCACGGCAGTACGCCCAGACCGTTGCCACCGGCTACGCCGGCAGAGGCAGGAGCGGACTCGGCACGCTTGATGGCATCCTTCACGTAGGCTTGTACGTCTTCTTTGACGATGCGGCCCTTGCGACCGGAGGCTTTCACCTTGGCCAGGTTGACGCCAAACTCGCGCGCCAGACGGCGTACTGCCGGAGAGGCGTGTACATAAGCGTCGTTGGCAACGAAATCGGTCGCAGCGGCAGCAGCCTGGGCAACCGGTGCCGGAGCTGCGGCAACAGGGGCTGCAGCGACCGGAGCGGCAGCTTGAGCAACCGGCGCGGCAGCAGGAGCAGCGCCAGCCACTTCGAAGACCATGATCAGGGAACCGGTGGAGACCTTGTCACCCGCCTTCACCTTGATCTCTTTGACCACACCGGCGAACGGCGCAGGCACTTCCATGGAGGCCTTGTCACCTTCCACGGCGATCAGGGACTGGTCAGCTTCAACCTTGTCACCCACAGCAACCATGATCTCGGTGACTTCCACTTCGTCGCCACCGATATCCGGTACGTTGACCTCTTTGGCCGCAGCGGCAACCGGGGCAGCAGCCAACGGCGCGGCAGCTTGGGCCGGAGCAGCAACGGCAGCAGGCGCAGCGCCAGCCACTTCAAATACCATCACCAGAGAGCCGGTAGAGACCTTGGCGCCAGCGGCAACCTTGATCTCGACTACGCGGCCTGCGAACGGTGCCGGTACTTCCATGGAGGCCTTGTCACCTTCCACGGCAATGATGGACTGGTCAGCTTCTACCATGTCGCCCACGGCAACCATGATTTCAGTCACGTCCACTTCGTCGTCACCGATGTCCGGTACGTGCACATCTTTGCGCACGGCAGCGGCAGGTGCGGCGGCCGGAGCAGCAGCAACCGGTGCAGCCACTTCAGCAGGGGCGGCAGCGCCTTCGGCTTCGAAGATCATGATCTGGGAACCGGTGGCAACCTTGTCGCCCACCTTGATCAGGATCTCTTTAACGATACCGGCAGACGGGGCCGGTACTTCCATGGAGGCCTTGTCACCTTCTACCGCGATGATGGACTGGTCCAGCTCGACCTTGTCACCCACGGCCACCATGATCTCGGTGACTTCAACTTCATCGGCGCCGATATCCGGCACCATAATCTGTTTGGACATTGTGCTTTATCCTCTTGCGTCGATCCGCATAGCTGGCTGATGCCGCCACGCACATCTCGCGTTAACCGTTTTAAATCCTGGCAGGGTCGCGCCACATGACGGCGCGACCCTTGATCCACTTACGCGTACAGCGGGTTGACCTTGTCGGCATCGATGCCGTACTTGGCGATGGCGTCGGCCACAACCTGCTTGTCTACCTCGCCGCGCTTGGCCAGTTCGGTCAGAGCAGCAACCACCACGTAGAACTCGTTCACTTCGAAGTGACGACGCAGGTTGGCACGGCTGTCGGAACGGCCGTAACCGTCGGTACCCAGCACGCGGTAGTTCTCGGTCGGAACGAAGGCACGAACCTGATCGGCGAAGGACTTCATGTAGTCGGTCGCAGCGATGGTTGCTTCGGAACCCAGTACCTGAGCAATGTAGGGAACGCGAGCTTCGGCTGTCGGGTGCAGCATGTTCCAGCGATCCGCGTCCTGACCGTCACGGGCCAGCTCGTTGAAGGAGGTGACGCTGAACACATCGGAACCGATGCCGTACTCGCTGGCCAGGATCTGGGCAGCCTTGCGCACGTGACCCAAGATGGAACCACAACCCAGCAGCTGAACTTTCGCCTTGGCACCGGCTACGGATTCCAGCTTGTAGATACCCTTGCGGATGCCTTCCTCGGCGCCTTCCGGCATGGCCGGCATGGCGTAGTTCTCGTTCAGGGTGGTGATGTAGTAGAACACGTTCTCCGGGTTCTCACCGTACATGCGGCGCAAGCCGTCCTGTACGATCACCGCCACTTCATAGGCGTAGGACGGGTCGTAGGAGATGCAGTTCGGGATGGTGTTCGCCAGGATGTGGCTGTGACCATCTTCGTGCTGCAGACCTTCGCCGTTCAGGGTAGTACGACCGGAGGTTGCACCCAGCAGGAAGCCACGGGCTTGCTGGTCACCGGCTGCCCACGCCATGTCGCCGATCCGCTGGAAACCGAACATGGAGTAGTAGATGTAGAACGGGATCATCGGGCAGTCGTTGGTGCTGTAAGAGGTCGCAGCAGCCAGCCAGGAGGACATGGCGCCCAACTCGTTGATACCGTCTTGCAGAACCTGACCCTGCTTGTCTTCCTTGTAGTAGGAGACGATGTCGCGGTCTTGCGGGGTGTACTGCTGACCGTGCGGGCTGTAGATACCGATCTGGCGGAACAGACCTTCCATACCGAAGGTACGGGCTTCGTCAGCGAGGATCGGAACGATGCGCTTGCCGATGGACTTGTCTTTCAGCATCACGTTCAGGGAACGCACGAACGCCATGGTGGTGGAGATTTCGCGCGCCTGCTCACCCAGCAGCGGAGCGAAGGCATCCAGTGCCGGGATTTCCAGCTTAGTGGTGCTTTCGCGCAGACGGGTCGGCACATAGCCTTTCAGGGCAGTGCGACGGTCGTGCAGGTATTTGTGCTCGGCAGAACCGGCTTCGATCTTCAGGTAAGGCAGATCGGCCAGCTGCTCGTCGGCCACCGGCAGGTTGAAGCGGTCACGCAGGTGACGCACGGAGTCCAGCTCCATCTTCTTGACCTGGTGAGCGATGTTCTTGCCTTCGGCCGCTTCACCCATACCGTAACCCTTGATGGTCTTGGCCAGAATAACGGTCGGCTTGCCCTTGGTCTGGGTCGCCTTGTTGAACGCGGCGAACAGTTTGCGAGGATCGTGACCACCGCGGTTCAGAGCGAAGATCTCCTCGTCGGTCATGTCTTTGACCAGCGCGGCAGTTTCCGGATAACGGTTGAAGAAGTGCTCGCGGATGTAGCCACCGTCGCGGGACTTCATGGTCTGGTAGTCGCCGTCTACGGTCTCGTTCATCAACTGGATCAGCTTGCCGGAGGTATCTTTCTTCAGCAGCTCATCCCACTTGCGACCCCAGATAACCTTGGTGACATCCCAACCTGCGCCAGCGAACAGGCCTTCCAGCTCGTTGATGACCTTGCCGTTACCGACAACCGGACCATCCAGACGCTGCAGGTTGCAGTTAACCACGAACACCAGGTTGTCGAGCTTTTCACGCACGGCAACGGTCAGGGCACCCTTGGCTTCCGGCTCGTCCATCTCGCCATCACCCAGGAAGGCGTAAACGGTCTGCTCGGAGCAATCCTTGATACCACGGTCGGTCAGATACTTCAGGAAGCGAGCCTGATAGATGGCGGCGATGGGGCCCAGACCCATGGATACGGTCGGGAACTGCCAGAAGTCCGGCATCAGTTTCGGGTGCGGATAGGAAGGGATACCCTTGCCGTCCACTTCCTGACGGAAGTTGTCCAGCTGCTCTTCGGTCAGACGACCTTCAGCAAAGGCGCGAGCATAGATGCCCGGAGAGATGTGACCCTGGAAGTAAACCAGATCACCACCATCCTTCTCGTTGCGAGCACGGAAGAAGTGGTTGAAGCAGACATCATAGATGGTCGCAGAAGAAGCGAAGGAAGACATGTGACCACCCAGGTCCAGGTCTTTCTTGGACGCGCGCAGCACGATCATCATGGCGTTCCAGCGGATGATGGCGCGAATGCGGCGTTCCATCTCCAGGTCACCCGGGTAGTCCGGCTCGTCGCTGGACGGGATGGTGTTGATGTAATCGCGATTTGCCTTGGCAGCCACGTCCACACCGCTTACGCGGGCTTTCTCGGCCAACTGTTCAAGGATGAACTGAGCGCGTTGCGGACCCTCTTCACGCAGCAGGGATTCCAGAGAGGCAAGCCACTCCAGCGTTTCTATCGGGTCCACATCGTTCTTCAGGATATCAGACATGGCTGGTTCCTATGTTGTTGTGATTGCACGGCATTGCACGGCGAAGGGCGCAAGCATTCGACAATAAAGCCTTGTGGGATTAGTTTTCCTGCTGACGGATCCGACGCATGGATCGCTGGATCCGGCTGTCTTCCCTCTGCATATCCAACAAGGTGTCCTCGATAAAGGCCAGATGCTCATGACAAGCTGTTCTGGCCCGCTCCGGAGCCCCCGAAAGAATAGCCTCGATCAGATTCGCGCGATGGCGACGTATCTTGGCTACCACTCCCGGGCGGCGATTCAAAATCTCGTTATTCTGCAGAATATTCTGTTCGAGCATGGGGCTCATGGCCCGCAGCAGGTGCAGCAGCACCACGTTGTGGGACGCCTCGGCCACCGCCAGATAGAACTGGGTCACGGCTGCCGACTCGGCCACCAGCGAACCGAGTTGGCCCGCCTCTTCGATAGTGGTTTGCACCTGACGAATACGCTCGAAATCAGACCCGGTTCCCCGCAAGGCCGCGTAGTAGGCACAGATGCCTTCCAGCGCGTGGCGAAACTCCAGCAAGTCATACTGGGCTTCCGGGTGGGTACTGAGCAGTTCGAACAGAGGATCGGCGATCCCCTTGCTCAGGGCATTCTGCACATAAGTGCCGCCGCCCTGACGGCGATAAAGCAATCCGCGCGCTTCCAGTCGCTGGATGGCTTCGCGCAAGGAGGGGCGCGATACCTGAAACTGGATGGCGAGTTCCCGCTCGGGAGGCAATTTCTGCCCCGGTTGCAGGCTGCCTTCCAGAATCATCTGTTCCAGCTCGGCGACAATGGAGTCGGCCAACTTGGGTTGCGTAATCTTGCGATAGGGCATGAGGCTACTTTGTTAAATTGGTATTACCAATTTTATGGATGGGGCGAAAATTAGCAGAGGCCTTTTGAAAAGTCCACTCAAAAGATGATCTGAGTCAAGAATCAGCCCCACCACTTAAGAGGTAAAGCAGGGGAAACATGATTTAGCTCATAGAAAATGGTCTGACCAATATTCTTGACCACGCTCACAAATAACATTTGCGCAACCAGAGACAAAAATGGCCTGCCAGATAGGCAAGCCATTGATTTTAAAATCCAAACTAAATTTTAATATTTACTTTAGCTGTTTAGTAACTGACGGTAGTAATCCCACTGGAAACTGGCTCCGGGATCCGTCTTGCGCCCTGGCGCGATATCGCAATGGCCGACAATTTTTTCGTGGGTAATCGCCGGATAGCGCTCCGATATGGCTCGAGTGAGCCCCGCCAGCGCCCGGTATTGAGCCTCGGTGTAGGGGATTTCGTCAGTCCCCTCCAGCTCGATACCGATGGAGAAGTCATTGCACGCCTCCCTCCCCTGCCAGCTCGATACCCCCGCATGCCAGGCGCGCTTGCCGAACGGCACATACTGCACCAGCTCGCCATCACGGCGGATCAGGCAATGGGCCGAGACCCGCAACTGATGGATACCGGCAAAATAGGGGTGAGCCTCCGGGTCGAGTCGCCCCATAAAGAGATCGTCGATAAAGGGGCCACCAAACTCCCCCGGCGGCAGGCTGATGCCATGCACCACCAGCAGGGAGATATCATCCGGCGCTGCCCGTTCGTTGTGATGGGGAGAAGGCACCCGGCGCGCCTGCTGGCACCAGCCAGCGGCATCGATAGAGAAACAAGGTTGCGAAGGGAGTTGAGTCATCGGCTACTCGAGTTGGCTGATAAATGGCGAGAAAACGAAGATACCTGATAGGCAACCCGACACCAACTCACTGAATCAAAGGGAAATGGTATGTTAGGCTGAGTCATCTTCCGCTCGATATGGATGGGGTATGCAGCACACGGCACGCTGGATGTGGTTACTGGCCTGGCTCTCTTTGATGGGCCTGCTGACCCTCTATTTTCACTCCCGCAACCAACCCAGCGTCACCGCCAGCGGCGAGCTGTTGCTGCGGGCCGACCAGAGCGGCCACTATCGTCTGGAGGGTGCCATCAACGGTCAGCCGGTGCAACTGCTGCTCGATACCGGCGCCACTCGCATCACCATCCCGCAGCAGGTTGCCGAGCGGCTCGGCCTGACCGCTTATGGCAGCAGCCAGGTCAATACCGCCGCGGGGCAGATCCGGGTCGGCAACGGCACCATCGAAACGCTGGCGATGGGGCCATTGACCTTGTACGATCTGGCCATCTTTATCAATCCGGCGGCAGACGGTGACGAAGTGCTGGTTGGCATGAACGCCCTCGGTCGGCTGGAGCTGGTTCAAAAGGAGCGGCAACTGCTGCTCAGACCCTTGCAGGAATAAGGCATGTTTCAACAGGATGTCAGCCGCGCCGTGCGCGCCGCACTACTCGAAGATCTGGGCGATGCCCTCACCACGCTGGACCAACCGGACGCCAGCGCCGATATCACCGCCCAGCTGATCCCGGCGGATCGGATGGCCACTGCCCGGGTCATCACCCGTGAGGCCGGTGTGTTCTGCGGCCAGCCCTGGGTGGATGAAGTCTTCCTGCAACTGAAGGCCCAGCTCGGTGGCGAGGTGAAGGTGGAGTGGAAGGTGCAGGATGGGGAGGTGCTCTCCCCCAATCAGGAGCTTTTCCGCCTCCATGGCCCTGCCCGCCTGCTGCTGACCGGCGAGCGCAATGCGCTGAACTTTGTCCAGACCCTCTCCGGCGTCGCCACCCTCACCGCTCGCTATGTGGCGGAGCTGGAGGGCACCGACTGCCGTCTGCTCGACACCCGCAAGACCATACCGGGGCTGCGCACCGCCCAGAAGTACGCGGTCACCTGTGGCGGCGGCAAGAATCACCGCATCGGCCTCTACGACGCCTATCTCATCAAAGAGAACCATATCCTTGCCTGCGGCGGCATTGCCGAGGCGATTAATGAGGCTCGCCATCTCAATCCGGGCAAACCGGTAGAGGTGGAAGTGGAATCACTGGCAGAGCTGGAACAGGCGCTAGCGGCCAACGCCGATATCGTGATGCTGGACAACTTCGACGTGACCATGATGCGGGAAGCTGTCGCCATCAATCAGGGCCGCGCCAAGCTGGAAGTCTCCGGCAATGTCACCCTCGACACTCTTGCAGAGTTTGCCGCCACCGGCGTCGATTTTATCTCAGTCGGGGCGCTGACCAAGCATGTACGGGCGCTCGATCTCTCCATGCGCTTTATCCAGCAGTGAGATTCACCCCGCAGGCCTGAGCAAATACTCGACCTAACCGGATAAACAACTTGCAAAAGGCGCCATGGGCGCCTTTTCTTTATGCAGGATCCCTCAGCAAAGGAGTGTAATAACGGACCCGCTTTCACCCATAACAAAGAGTCATAAGAAGCCACTTATTTTATGACTCGCATCAAGTTTTTGGTAAATGACATGAAAGTGGTTAACAAAGACAGCAATCTCTGTTGCCACCCCTGACAGCTCGGATAAGATACTGACGTTCGGACGATTTTCTACCGACACTTCCCAGGAACCAAGGATAAAAGGATATTTTCCATGAAGAGCGTAATGAAGAAACAATCGGGTTTTACCCTTATTGAACTGATGATCGTGGTCGCGATCGTCGCCATTCTGGCGGCGGTAGCGCTGCCTGCTTATCAAAGCTACACCAAACGAGCAAAATTCACAGAAGTAATCACAGCAACTGGCCCAGCTAAAACTGCGATAGACATTTGCGCACAAACTGGAGGGGCTGCAGCAGACTGTGTAACTAAAGCGGAAGGGGCAGTGAGTGGTGGTACAACTACCGACATTGTAAAACAAATTAATATCTCTGGCGAAGGTACTGCAGCAGCACCTTATGAAATCCAAGCGATAGGTGATACTCCTGTTGATGGCGCAGATTTCATTATGCAGGGTGAAGTAGATAATGGCAGGGTTAAGTGGACTCAACCGGCATCTTCATCCACATGTATTGCAGCCAACCTCTGCTAACGCATGACCTCTAGCCCTAATAGCGGCCTGGCGTTAAGCCTGGCCGCCTCTTCACTGATCAGTGAAGAGGACTCCCAGCACTATCTGAGCCAGGCCAAGGCCCAGCGCAAACCCTTTGTGACATTTCTGATAGAGAACGAGATCCTCGACAGCAAGGCGCTCGCCGATTTTTGCGAGCTGGAGTATGGGGTACCTCTGCTGGATCTTGCCGCCTTCGACTTGGCCGAGATCCCGCAGAAATACCTCAATCAGAAGCTGATTGAGAAACACCACGTCCTGCCCATCTACACCCAGGGCCACACCCTCTATATCGCCATGTCGGATCCGACCAATGTCTCGGCGTTGGAGGACTTTGGCTTCAGCTTCGGCCTTCATACCGAGGCGCTGCTGGTGGAGGAGAACAAGCTCACCGCCGCCATCAGCAAGCTGCTGGAGAGCGAAAACGACGCCCTCGGCATGGAGGATATCGACGAGGCCGAGATTTCGGATCTCGAAGTCTCCGACGAGAACAGTCGGCTGGACGAGAGCGTCAATACCGCCGATGACGATGCTCCTATCGTCAAGTACATCAACAAGATCCTGATGGATGCCATCAAGCGCGGCGCCTCCGACCTGCACTTCGAGCCCTATGAGTTCAAGTATCGGGTGCGCTTTCGCATCGATGGCATTCTGCATGAAATTGCTACGCCGCCGGTCAACCTCTCCAACCGCTTCTCCGCCCGCCTCAAGGTCATGGCACGACTCGATATCGCCGAACGGCGGCTGCCGCAGGATGGCCGCATCAAGTTGAAGTTGTCGCGCAACAAGTCGATGGATATGCGAGTCAACACCCTGCCCACCATGTGGGGGGAGAAGATCGTTATCCGCCTGCTCGACTCCTCGGCGGCACGCCTCAATATCGAGCAACTCGGCTTTGATGACAGGCAGAAAGCGCAGTACCTGCGCGCCCTCTCCAAGCCACAGGGGATGATCCTGGTGACCGGCCCCACCGGCTCGGGCAAAACGGTCTCGCTCTATACCGGCCTCAATATTCTCAACACCACCGAGGTCAATATCTCTACCGCCGAAGATCCGGTGGAGATCAACCTGCCCGGCGTCAACCAGGTGCAAGTCAACCCCAAGGCGGGGCTCACCTTCGCCAGCGCCCTGCGCTCCTTCTTGCGGCAAGACCCGGATGTGGTGATGGTGGGTGAAATTCGCGATCTTGAAACCGCAGAGATTGCCATCAAGGCGGCACAGACCGGTCACCTGGTGCTTTCGACCCTGCACACCAACTCGGCCGCCGAGACCCTGACCCGGATGATGAACATGGGGGTTCCGGCCTTCAACATAGCCTCCTCGGTGACCCTAATCATGGCCCAGCGGCTGGCCCGTAAACTGTGCGACCACTGCAAAGCGCCGGAAGTTGTGCCGGAAGCAGAACTGCTGGAGCTGGGCTTTACGCCGCAGCAACTGGCGGCCGGGCTGCGACTGTTCAAACCGGTCGGCTGCAAGGAGTGTTCTGGCGGCTACAAGGGACGGGTCGGCATCTACGAAATCATGTTGATGTCGGAGAACATCGCCAAATTGATCATGCAGGGCGCAAACTCCCTGCAAATCGCAGCTATCGCGCAGAAGGAGGGGATGCGCACCCTGCGCACCTCGGGACTGGAGAAGGCCCGGCTCGGGGTCACCAGTCTGGCCGAAGTCAACCGGGTCACCACCAACTGATCCGTGTGCGGGACGACCTGCCGGTTTGGTTGGCAGAGCAAATTCGTCGTTCACGAACACGGAACGGATGATAGTCCGAACGACAGAGTAATCAGATATTCAAGTGACCGGGCTGGCGCCAAGAAGGTACCACCCACCCTATCAGTACCCCGCAGGCATAAAGCCAGTCGGGCACCTTGACCAGGTTGGTGACGTGCAGAGCCAGGCTCTGACAACCAACCCCATTGCAGGATGCAAAGATGGCAACCCTAACGAAAAAGAACAATGCCCCCAAGAAAGTCTTCGCCTTCCGCTGGCACGGGGTTAATCGCAAGGGGCAGAAGGTCTCCGGCGAGCTGCAGGCCGACAGCATCAACACCGTCAAGACCGAACTGCGCAAGCAGGGGGTAAACGTCACCAAGGTAGCCAAGAAATCCCAGGGGCTCTTCTCCAAGGGCGGAGCCAAGATCAAGCCGATGGATATCGCCATCGTCTCACGCCAGATCACCACCATGCTCTCCGCCGGCGTACCACTGGTGCAGAGCCTGCAGATCATCGCCCGCAGTCACGAGAAAGCCTCGATGCGCGAGCTGATGGGGCAGATTGCCGCCGATGTGGAGACCGGTACCCCCATGTCGGAGGCACTGCGCCGCCATCCCCTCTACTTTGACGATCTCTATTGCGATCTGGTGGAAGCCGGTGAGCAATCCGGTGCGCTGGAAACCATCTACGACCGTATCGCCACTTACCGAGAAAAGTCGGAAGCGCTCAAGTCGAAGATCAAGAAGGCGATGTTCTACCCCACCATGGTCATTCTGGTCGCAATCGTGGTCACCTCTATCCTGCTGCTGTTCGTCATTCCGCAGTTCGAGGATATCTTCAAGAGCTTCGGCGCCGAGCTGCCGGTGTTCACCCAGTTTGTTATCGGCATCTCCCGCTTTATGCAGAACTGGTGGTATGTCTTCTTTGGTGGCACGGCCCTTGGCATCTTCCTTTACGTGCGGGCCTGGCGGGCCTCCCAGAAGGTGAAAGACAATACCGACAAGTTCGTCCTCACCATTCCGGTGGTCGGAATGATCCTGCACAAGGCGGCGATGGCCCGCTTTGCCCGGACCCTGTCAACCACCTTCTCCGCCGGTATTCCGCTGGTGGATGCGCTGATTTCGGCGGCTGGCGCCTCCGGCAACTATGTCTATCGCACCGCGGTCATGGCCATCCGCAACGAGGTGGTGGCCGGTATGCAGATCAACGTTGCAATGCGCACCGTCGATCTCTTCCCCGACATGGTGATCCAGATGGTGATGATCGGTGAGGAGTCCGGTGCCATCGATGATATGCTCTCCAAGGTCGCCACCATCTTCGAACAGGAGGTGGATGATCTGGTCGATGGCCTCACCAGCCTGCTGGAACCCCTCATCATGGTGGTGCTCGGGGTGCTGGTCGGCGGTATGGTTATTGCCATGTACCTGCCCATCTTCAAGCTGGGCGACGTGGTAGGCTGATTTATCAGGGCATGGCACCACCGCCATGCCCTCCCCCTCATCCAATAACTGACGGTTGGTTATGACACTTCTTCTCGAGCTGGCTCACAGCTTGCCCTGGCTCTACTTCTCGCTGGTTTTTCTTTTCTCCCTGATGATCGGTAGTTTCCTTAATGTGGTCATCCACCGCTTGCCCATCATGCTGGAGCGGGAGTGGCAGGCCGAGTATCGCAGCTACTTTGCCCCCGATGAGGAGGCCGCTGCGCCAGAGCGCTACAACCTGATGGTCCCCCGCTCCGCATGTCCTCACTGTGGCCACGCCATCACTGCGCTGGAGAACATCCCGCTGCTGAGCTGGCTCTGGCTCAAAGGGCGTTGCCGCGACTGTCAGGCCCCCATCTCGGCCCGCTATCCACTGGTAGAGCTGCTGACAGCCCTGCTATCGCTCGCCGTAGCAATGGTCATAACCCCGGGCTGGGGCACGCTGGCCGCCCTGCTGCTGACCTGGGTGCTGGTCGCCCTCACCTTCATCGATCTCGACAAGATGTTGCTGCCCGACCAGCTCACCCTGCCCCTGCTGTGGGGTGGGCTGCTGTTCAACCTGGCAGGCGGCTTCGTGCCGCTGGCAGATGCCGTGATCGGTGCCATGGCGGGCTATCTGGTGCTCTGGAGCCTCTACTGGGCTTTCAAGCTGCTCACTGGCAAGGAGGGGATGGGCTATGGCGACTTCAAGCTGCTGGCGGCGCTGGGCGCCTGGCTCGGTTGGCAGGCGCTGCCCATAATTCTGCTGCTCTCATCTCTGGTCGGTGCCGTGATCGGCATCAGCCTGATCGCCTTGCAAAAACATCATCAGGGCAAGCCCATCCCCTTCGGCCCCTACCTCGCCATCGCGGGCTGGATTGCGCTGCTATGGGGCGATACCATCACCCGCTGGTATCTCTCTACCCTGCTTTGAGCAAGAGGCCCCCATGTATGTAGTTGCTATCACAGGTGGTATCGGCAGCGGCAAGACCACTATCGCCAATCAGTTTGCCGCGCTGGGTATCGAGGTGGTGGATGCCGATGTGATCGCCCGCGAAGTGGTCGAGCCGGGCACCCCGGCCCTTGCTGCCATCGCCGACCATTTTGGCCCTGATGTGATTGCTCCGAGCGGTCAACTCGACCGTCGTGCCCTGCGTGAGCGGGTCTTCAGCGACCCGCAGGCCAAGGAGTGGCTCAATGCCCTGCTCCACCCGCTGATTCGCAGTGAAATGCAGCGCCAATGTGCCGCAGCCAGTTCACCTTACTGCCTGCTGGTGGTGCCACTACTGGTGGAGAACAAACTCACCGGCCTCGCCAACCGGGTGCTGGTGATCGATGTGGATGAAGCCACCCAGATTGAGCGCACCTGTCGCCGGGATGGGGTATCGGCCGAGCAGGCCAAGGCCATTATCGCCGCCCAGGCGAGCCGGTCGGAGCGCCTTGCCGCGGCGGATGATGTCATCGAAAACCACAATGGCAGCGAAATGGCGATTAAAACGCGGATTTTGGCGCTGCACGAGACATATCTGGCAATTGCCTCTCAACAAGCCCGCCAAGTGTGAGTACACTAGGCCGGTTTATGGCTGGCCAGGATTAGGCATGATTTACGATTTCCCCCTCAATGAAAAAAGCCGGACCTATCTTCGTCTGGAGTCCCTGTTTTCCCAGATCCGCGACAATCTGGAGAGTGAACAATCCTGGGCACATATCGCCTTCTTCAAGGGGCTGTTCGATCTGCAGGAGTTGCTGGAGCGTGGTGACCTGCGCGCCGACCTCATCAAGGATCTGGAGCGTCTCGGCCAGCGTCTGAGCCACTGGGCCAGCCTGCCCGATGTCGATCTGGAGCAGATCAAGCAGATGCAGCAAGAGAGCAGTCAGCTCTCCCGTAACCTGCTCAACTCGCCACGCCCGGGTGCCCGCCTGAAAGAGGATCGTCTGCTCGGCTCCATCCGCCAGCGCTTCTCCATTCCGGGTGGCCTTTGTGCCTTCGATGTGCCGCAGCTGCACCACTGGCTCGGTACCCCGGCCATCACCCGTCACCAGCAGATGCAAGGCTGGCTGAGCGACATTAACCTGCTGATGAATGCCATCACTCTGCTGCTGCGCCTGTGGCGTGAATCAGGCAGCTTCAGCGAGCAGGTTGCCAGCAACGGTTTCTTCCAGGACACCGCCGAGAGCGCCGAGCTGATCCGCATCAAGCTGCCGGGCAATCAGTTCTGCTACCCGACCCTGAGCGGCCACAAGAACCGCTTCGCCCTGCGCTTTCTGCCCACCGCAGAACAGCCGATTGGCGACGTGCCGTTCCAGCTCGCCTGCTGCTAAGGAGGGCTTATGGTCACCAAGGTAAAGTGTCCAACCTGCCAGAGCGAAGTGGAGTGGGGCCCGCAGAGTCCGTTCCGACCTTTCTGCAGCAAACGCTGCCAGCTGATCGATCTCGGTGAGTGGGCCGATGAAGAGAAGCGGATCCCGGGGGAGATCAACCCGGATCTGCTGCCGGAGCCGGAAGAGGGTGACCAGTGGCTATAAGCGCCTGGTCACTCATCTCTGCAATATGAAAAAAGGGCCGATTGGCCCTTTTTTCATGCTTGTTGATTGCTACCGGCTCACGCCAGCAGGCCTTGAAGCCGCGCTACAATCGGGCCATTGGCATCGGGGAAGTGGTAATTGTGCAGCTCGGCCACCGGCACCCACAGACACTCCTGCCCCTCTTTTCCGAACGGCTCGCCACTGAAACGGGTCACCTTCCAGATATCCAGCAATACCTGCTTCTCGGGGTAGTCGTGCTGTAGTTCCATAAAGGGGGCACAATCCAATACCCGGATGCCGATCTCTTCCCACAGCTCCCGATCCAGTGCGGTGAGCAGATCCTCGCCCGACTCCACCTTGCCACCGGGAAACTCCCAGCGATCACCCTGATGGCGATCGGAGGAGCGTCTGGCGATGAAGATATCGCCCCGTTCATTCTCGATGACGCCAACCGCCACCCAGATCCGTTTTTTCTGTTCCATCAATTACCTCTGTTCGCTTGTTGCCACCAATAACAAGGCGGGCACTTGGCCCGCCTGTTATGGCATAGCGTCGATCAGGTCAACTGACCGTGGCAGTGCTTGTACTTCTTGCCGGAGCCGCACGGGCAGGGATCGTTGCGACCAACTTTCTGCTCGTCGCGCACGAAGGTGGTGTGGCCCTCTTCGCCTGCGGCCTGTTCATCGGCCAGCTGGCTCTCGGCAGCGGCGTGGGTATAGGTACGGGGAGCGGCTTCCGCCTGCTGGCGCTGCTGCTCTTCCATCGCTTCCACATCGCGCTCCTGCACCTGAACACGGCTCAGGATGCTGACAACGTCGCGCTTGAGAGTTTCCAGCATCTGGGTGAACAGATCAAAGGATTCGCGCTTGTACTCCTGCTTGGGGTTCTTCTGGGCGTAACCGCGCAGATGGATGCCCTGACGCAGGTGATCCATGGCCGCCAGATGTTCTTTCCAGAGGCCATCCAGGGTTTGCAGCATCACTGCCTTCTCGAAGTTGCGCAGCACCTCTTTGCCGACCAGCTCCTCCTTGTGGGCATAGAGCTTGGTGGCTTCGTCCAGAATGCGCTCGCGCAGCTTCTCCTCGTACAGCTTGTCATCTTCCGCCAGCCACTGCTGCAGCGGCAGATCCAGCGCGAAGTCTGCCTTCAGGCGTGCTTCCAGGCCCGGCACGTCCCACATCTCCTCCAGAGACTGGGGCGGGATGTATTCGTCGATCACCGCGCCGTAGACGTCGTCACGGATAACGTGAATGGTCTCGGAGATGTCGTTGGTATCCAGCAGCTCGTTGCGCTGCTCGTAGACCACCTTGCGCTGGTCGTTGGCGACGTCATCAAACTCCAGCAAGCTCTTGCGGATGTCGAAGTTGCGACCTTCCACCTTGCGTTGGGCGTTTTCGATCGCCTTGGTGACCCACGGGTGCTCGATGGCTTCGCCCTCTTCCATGCCCAGCTTCTTCATCATGCCGGTCACGCGGTCGGAGGCGAAGATCCGCATCAGGGTATCTTCCATTGAGAGGTAGAAACGGGAGGAGCCCGGGTCACCCTGACGACCGGAACGGCCGCGCAGCTGGTTATCGATACGACGGGACTCGTGACGCTCGGTACCGATAATGTGCAGACCACCGGCGGCCAGCACCGCATCGTGACGCACCTGCCAGGCGGCTTTCAGCTCGGCAATCTGCTCGCTGGTCGGGTTCTCCAGCTTGGCAATCTCTGCCTGCCAGTTGCCGCCCAACACGATGTCGGTACCACGACCGGCCATGTTGGTCGCGATGGTGACCGCGCCAGTCTGACCGGCCTGGGCGACGATCTCCGCTTCCATGGCGTGGAACTTGGCGTTCAGCACCTTGTGCGGGATCTTCTCCTTGGTCAGGATGCCGGAGAGCAGCTCGGAGTTCTCGATAGAGACGGTACCAACCAGTACAGGCTGGCCCTTGGCCACGCACTGACGGATATCTTCGATGATGGCGGCATACTTCTCATTGGCGGTCAGGTAGACCAGATCGCCCATGTCCTTGCGCACCATCGGCTTGTTGGTCGGGATGACCACGGTATCCAGGCCATAAATCTGCTGGAATTCAAAGGCTTCGGTATCTGCAGTACCTGTCATGCCCGCCAGCTTGTTGTAGAGACGGAAGTAGTTCTGGAAGGTGATGGATGCCAGCGTCTGGTTCTCGTTCTGGATCTTCACCCCTTCCTTCGCTTCAACGGCCTGATGCAGACCATCGGACCAGCGACGACCCGGCATGGTACGGCCAGTATGTTCGTCAACGATGACGATCTCGTCTTTCTGGACGATGTAGTCGACGTTGCGCTCGAACAGGGTGTGAGCACGCAGACCCGCATTGACGTGGTGCAGCAGGCTGATGTTGGAGGCGGAGAACAGGGAGTCGTTCTCGTCCAGCAGCCCCTCTTTCTTGAGCAGCTCTTCCACGAAGATCTGACCGTTTTCGGTCAGCAGGGCCTGACGGTTCTTCTCGTCCACCGTGTAGTGACCGTCGCCGGTGTACTCTTCGGTGTCTTCCTTGTCCTGCTTGACCAGCAGCGGGATCAGTTTGTTGACGCGGATATAGAGCTCGGAGCTATCTTCGGCCGGACCGGAGATGATGAGCGGAGTCCGGGCTTCATCGATAAGCACCGAGTCCACCTCATCCACCAGCGCGTAGTTGAGCGGACGCTGTACGCGCTGCTCCGGCGAGAACGCCATGTTGTCGCGCAGGTAGTCGAAACCGAATTCGTTGTTGGTACCGTAGGTGATGTCTGCGGCATAGGCGTCACGCTTCTGGGACGCATCCATACCGGGCACGTTGCAGTCGACGGTCATGCCGAGGAAGGCAAACAGCGGGCGGTTTGCCTCAGCGTCACGTTTGGCCAGATAGTCGTTCACCGTCACCACGTGCACACCACGGCCACTCAGGGCGTTCAGGTAAGCTGGCAGAGTCGCAGTAAGAGTCTTACCTTCACCGGTTTTCATTTCCGCGATGCGGTTGGAGTTCAGCACCATGCCGCCGATCAGCTGCACGTCGAAGTGGCGCATGCCAAACACCCGCTTGGAGGCTTCACGCACGGTCGCGAACGCTTCCGGCAGCAACTGCTCCAGGGTCTCACCCTGCTCGATACGCTGACGATATTCAGCCGTTTTGGCCTGCAACTCGGCATCAGAAAGAGCCTCGAACTGCGGCTCCATGGCATTGATCTGTTTTACAATTTTGCGCAAAGCCTTGAGCGTTCTGTCGTTCCGGCTGCCGATAATCTTGGTAAGCAGTGTGCTAATCATGGGTACCAACTATTTCTGGTTATAAAAGCGTTCCGTCACTGGAACCTGAAGAAAAAAACCTAACCCCGTCTGGCACTGAGAAAGCGTGCGGGGTTGACCTGACGACCATCTTTCAACACTTCGTAATGCAGATGGACCCCGGTCGCGCGACCGGTGCGTCCCATCAAAGCAATCTTCTGACCCTGATCAACCAGGGTGCCCACCTCGACCAGCAACTTGGAGTTGTGGGCATAGCGGGTGACCAGGCCATTGCCGTGATTAATCTCCACCATATTGCCAAATTCCGGATGACGGCCCGCCCAGCTGACAATGCCGGGCCCGGTGGCCAAAATCGGGGTTCCGGGTTTGCCACGGAAATCGACCCCTTTGTGCATCTTGGCACGGCCGTTGAACGGATCGACCCGTCCACCAAACCCGGACGAGACCCAAACTCGCTCCTGTTTGACTGGCGTGCCGGAAATAAAACCGGCATCGGTGATATGGTGATTCATGATGAAAGATTCAAGTACCGACAGCTGCTCTTCACGGCTACTGAGCTGCTGGCTGAGGTGTTTCATCGAGGCTTGCAGCTCGTTGAGGCTCACTTCCAGCTCTTCATCATAAGAAGGGCCGCCCATGGGGGGCAGCTCTTTGAAATTGAACTCGTCGGGATCGAGATCGGCCTGCTCGGTCAATCGTTCGCCGAGGGCATTGAGACGGCCAAGCTGGCCCTGCATGGTGCCCACCTGAGCTGCCAGCATTGCCAACTGTTCACGGGCTTCATCGCCACTCTGGTCGACGGACTGTTGCTCGGCAACGGCAAGCGCCACTTCCAGCGCCTCCATTTTCTGGTGCCAGCTCTGCCAGAGCCAACCACCACCAAGGGCCAACAGGGAGAAGAGAATACCGCCGACCCAGGCCAGACGTTGTTTGGGCAGGTGCAACTTGCGTCGCTGCTTGCCGTGGAGGATCAGGGTAATGCTCATAGAAATCAGTCTGCTCGGTCAGGTGCGGCCAGGAGCCTGCACGGGAAATAAAACCGGGAGATAATCGGTATTAAAGGATGGAGTAAACAAATGACGGAACGTCGGTGCGGAGAGAGGACCGACGTTCCGTTGCACAGCTATCAGGCCAGAACCAGACCGTTATCGTAGTAAGCGATAGGCGCTTTGTCGCCCTCACCCTCGAAGGTCACCAGTTCCCAAGCCTCCTGCTCGGCCAGCAAGGCACGCAGCAGCTTGTTGTTCAGGGCATGTCCGGTCTTGTAGGCACGGAACTCACCGATGATGCTGCGGTTACACATATAGAGGTCACCGATCGCGTCCAGCATCTTGTGCTTGACGAACTCGTCCTCATAACGCAAACCGTCTTCGTTCAGCACCCGATAGTCGTCCAGTACCACGGCGTTTTCCAGGCTTCCGCCCAGCGCCAGGTTCTGGGAACGCAGGTACTCGATATCGCGCATGAACCCGAAGGTACGGGCACGGCTGATCTCTTTCACGAAGGAGGCACCGGAGAAATCCAGTACGCAACGCTGATTGCGCCCTTCAAAGACCGGATGCTGGAAATCGATCTCGAGATCCATCTTGAAGCCGTTGCGATAGGGGTGGAATTCCGCCCACTTGTCGCCGTCTTCAACCCGAATGCTCTTCTTGATCCGCACAAACTGCTTGGCAGCATTCTGCTCACGGATCCCGACTTCCTGCAGCAGGTAGATAAAGGGATGCGCACTACCGTCCATTACCGGGATCTCGGGTGCGTCAACCTCAACGTAGAGGTTGTCGATCCCCATCCCGGCCAGCGCGGCAGAGAGGTGCTCAATGGTAGAGACACGGACACCGGCTTCGTTGACCAGAGCGGTACAGAGCACGGTATCGCGCACCTGATCGGCATTGGCTGGCAGCTCCACCACAGGATTCAGGTCGGTACGCAAGTAAACGATCCCTGTGTTCACAGGCGCCGGACGGAACGTCATGGTGACTTTCCGGCCCGAATGCAGGCCGACACCAGTCGCCTGTACACTCGTTTTCAAGGTTCTTTGTCTAATCATGGGTGTACCCTAAACAGCTTAAAATCCGGACCAGATGGTCGTTGGCAGGCCATCTTAGCACATTCCTTGAACAACAAACAAACGAGAGCCATAAGAGGCTTAGTCAGCTTGCTTGCGCAGGAACGCCGGAATATCCAGGTAATCCGGTTCACGACGAGCTTGCGGCTCGGCGTTGACCACCTTGGCCGGAGCTTCGTCCATCACGCGGCCTTGCATCATGTCGCTAACCAGCGGCTGACGCACCGGGCGCTCTTGCACCTGGCTGCTCTTGACCAAAGTGATGTCAGGCTTGCGCTCGGCACCGATACCGGTCGCAACCACGGTCACACGCAGTTCGTCGTGCATTTCCGGATCGATTACGGTACCCACTACTACAGTGGCGTTCTCGGAAGCGAAGGCCTTGACCGCGTTACCCACGGTTTCGAACTCTTCGATGGTCATGTCCATACCGGCGGTGATGTTGACCAGGATGCCACGGGCACCAGCCAGATCCACATCTTCCAGCAGCGGGCTGGAGATGGCTTTCTCGGCCGCTTCTTCGGCGCGGTCATCACCGGAGGCGGAACCGGTACCCATCATGGCAGTACCCATTTCGCGCATTACGGTACGCACGTCCGCGAAGTCGACGTTGATCAAACCCGGACGGGTGATCAGCTCGGCAATGCCCTGTACCGCGCCAAGCAGTACATCGTTGGCCGCCTTGAAGGCATCCAGCAGGGAGATACCGCGACCCAGCACCTTCAGCAACTTGTCGTTGGGGATGGTGATCAGGGAGTCGACGTTCTTGGAGAGCTCTTCGATACCGTGCGCGGCGAAGCCCATCCGCTTCTTCCCTTCGAAGGAGAACGGCTTGGTCACTACAGCAACGGTCAGGATGCCCATCTCGCGTGCCACCTCGGCCACGATCGGCGCAGCACCGGTACCGGTACCACCACCCATACCGGCGGCGATGAACACCATGTCGGAACCGGTCAGCAGCTCACGCAGCGCTTCGCGATCTTCCATGGCCGCATCACGACCCACTTCCGGATTGGCGCCGGCACCCAGACCCTTGGTGATGCCACCGCCGATCTGCAGGGTAGTGTTGGCGCTGGAGTTACGCAGTGCCTGGGCGTCGGTGTTGACGGTAATGAACTCAACACCCTCAATATTTTGACGAACCATGTGCTCGACAGCGTTACCGCCGCCGCCACCTACACCGATCACTTTAATGACGGCTTCGTCAGTGTGGCTATCCATAAATTCAAACATGTTGTCTCTCCGCTTTATTTGCCTGACTCAGCAAAATTCTTAGAACTCGCCACGCAGCCAGTTGCTAACCCGTTTGACCAGGCCACCGACGCTTGCCTTGGCGGCATATTCTTTGTTGCTACCTGTGGCTTGATGGGTGCGGCCATATTGCAGCAACCCGACCGCAGTCGAGTACACCGGTGCCTGCACGTAATCACTCAAACCACGTATGTTCATGGGCTCTCCCACCCGGACCTGGCTCTGGAAGATCTGCTCTGCACACTCCACAATGCCTTCAATCTGGGCAGCGCCGCCGGTCAAGACCACACCGGCTGCCAGCTGATGCTTGACCCCCTGCGCTTTCAACTCGCTTTGTACCCGCACCAGCTCATCATTCACCATGGAGAGCAACTCGGTGTAACGGGGCTCAATCACTTCAGCCAGTGTCTGCCGTTGCAGGCTGCGCGCCGGGCGACCGCCGACACTGGGTACTTCAATATTGTCTTCCTTGCTGACCAGACGACCGAGGGCACAGCCGTAGCGCACCTTGATCGCTTCCGCGTCGAGCGGCGGCGTGCCGAAGGCGTAGGCGATGTCGCTGGTCACAGTGCTGCCAGCGTACGGGATCACCTTGGTGTGGCGCAGGGCACCGCCGGTAAACAGCGACATATCCATGGTGCCGCCACCGATGTCCACCACGCAGACACCCAGCTCTTTCTCGTCTTCGGTCAACACGGCATAGCTGGAGGCCAGCGCGGAGAAGATCAGTTGATCCACGCGCAAACCGACCTTCTCCACACACTTCTCGATGTTGCGAGCCATGTCGTTGTGGCAGGTGATCAGGTGAACCTTGGCTGCCATCCGCACACCGGAGAGGCCAACCGGATTCTTGATCCCTTCCTGATAATCGATGGCAAACTCCTGAGGCAGTACATGCAGCACACGCAGCTCATCGGAGAGGCGAACCGACTTGGCAGTGTGGATCACGTTGTCCACATCCTCCTGGGTCACCTCTTCATCGGAGATGGGCACCATACCGGTCTCGTTCCGGCAATCAATATGCTTGCCGGACAACCCCAGATAGACCGAGCTGATCTGGCAATCTGCCATCATCTCGGCCTCTTCCACCGCGCGGCGCAGTGACTTGACCACGGAGTCGAGGTCATTGACCCCGCCCTTCTCCATTCCGCGAGAAGCGTGACTGCCCATACCGATGACGTTCAGTTCACCGTCCGGCAATACTTCCCCGACCAGAACCGCCACCTTGGTTGTGCCGATATCCAGTCCGACAATCAAATTCCTATCTGCGGTGTTGGTCATGCACTTTCTCTTCGCTCTTCTTCCAGCCAACTGCCATTCCGGTGTCGTATCGAAGATCCACGTAAGCGACTTGCGCACGGGGTTCGATAACCGGGAAGGCATCGATAAACCGCTGCAACCGGAGCGCAATGTCATTGCGTCCCAGGAACAGCTTGATATTGCCATCCAGGGTCAGTTCCCAGGCATGGCGGGGGGTCAGATTCACCCCCAGCAACTTGTATCCCTTGGCAGCCAGTTGCGACTCGTACTGCCGACTCTCTTTCAACACCCGGGCGGCCTGGTCATCCGGCCCTGACAGCTGCAACAGCGGCGTCTTGACCCGATCCGGGGCACTGAATACCTTGCCCTTGGTGTTGACGAAGCGGTTGCCATTCCAGCGCGCCGCCACATCTTGTTCCGTGAGGTAGATCTTGATCTTGTTCGGCCACTTCTTTCGTACCGAGACCGAGGCCACCCATGGCAAGGCATTGAGCCTTGCCTGCAATTCGTTGACGTCCAATTCGAAGAAGTTGCGCAGCTCGGCGCCATCCAGCACGGCCATCCGCAGCTCTTCGGTTTGCAAATACTGGTGTTGCCCCTGCAGCAACAGCTCGCTCATGGGCAACCGGTTGGCATCTGTCAGCCAACCTTTAACATCCAGCGCCGTCCGGTAGCAGCCCCATATCACCAGCAGGAAAAATGCTACCCCTGCGATGAAGCCACCCTTGGTGCGCCCCTGTGCCCTTGCCTCCACCCGATCGATCCCCGTGTAACGCGCTAAACCGGCCTTTGACAGACCGGTTCGCCATTATATAGGCCCCGGCTTGGCGGTCAAAATACTCATTGGGCCCTCAGGCGCCAGATTTCATGCTATCTATGCTCAATTTCATCTCTCCGAGACGACGGGCCAGTGCCCCGACGTTCCCGGCGCCTTGAGTCAGCACCAAATCCCCCTCGCCGATCAGGTCGGCCAGCACGGCTGGCACGTCATCTGGCGTGGCGACGAAGATGGGTTCCAGGTTGCCACGCGAGCGAATGGAGCGGCACAGTGCCCGTCCATCAGCGCCCGGGATCGGCTCCTCACCGGCAGCATAAACCTCCAGCATCACCAGCACGTCTACCTTGGAGAGCACATCGGCGAAGTCCTCGTAGAGGTCGCGGGTGCGGGTATAACGGTGCGGCTGGAACACCATCACCAGACGCTTCTCGGGCCAACCGGCGCGGGCGGCATTGATGGTGACCTTCACTTCGCTCGGGTGGTGACCGTAATCGTCCACCAGCATCGCCTTGCCGCGACCGGTTTCAAACTCGCCATACTGCTGGAAGCGACGACCGACCCCTTCAAATTTGGCCAGTGCAGAGATGATGGCCTCGTCGCTGACACCATCCTCTGTCGCGACAGCTATCGCCGCTGCGGCGTTCAATGCGTTGTGAATACCCGGCAAATTGAGGGTCACCTGCAGCTCACCCGCCTCTTTGCGGCGAACACGGAAGCAGCTGTGGTTGGTGGTCTGGACAAAATCCAGCACCTGCACATCCGCATCGTCAGAGAGGCCGTAGGTCAGAGTCGGACGGGCAATCTCGGGCAACATGCCACGGATCACCGGATCATCGATGCAGACCACCGCCAGTCCGTAGAAGGGCAGATTGTGCAGAAACTCGATGAAGGTGGCCTTCAGCTTGGAGAAATCACCGCCGTAGGTATCCATGTGATCCGCTTCGATGTTGGTCACGATAGAGACCATCGGCTGCAGATGCAGGAAAGAGGCGTCGCTCTCGTCCGCTTCGGCAATCAGGTAGCGGCTGCTGCCCAGGCGGGCATTGGTGCCGGCGCTGTTGAGCAGGCCACCGATGACGAAGGTCGGGTCACGGTCGGCTTCGGCATAGATGCTCGCCACCAGACTGGTAGTGGTGGTCTTGCCGTGGGTACCGGCGATGGCGATACCGTGGCGGAAACGCATCAGCTCGGCCAGCATCTCGGCGCGGCGCACCACCGGGATCCGCAGTTCACGGGCAGCCAGCAGCTCCGGGTTGTCCTGCTTGATGGCGGTAGAGACCACCACCACACTGGCACCCTCGACATGCTCGGCACTGTGGCCGACGAAGATGTGCGCGCCCAGTCCGGCCAACCGCTCGGTCACGGCGTTGCGAGCCAGATCAGAACCCGTTACCTGATACCCTTCGTTGGCAAGCACTTCGGCGATCCCGCCCATACCGGCACCACCGATGCCGATAAAGTGGATGCGACGCACGCGGCGCATTTCGGGGATCACAGTACGCAGTTTTGCCAGTTCAACCTTGGTCATAATCGTCTCTTTAGTCTGCCGCAGGCCATGTGCCGTCAAAGCGCGGCTGCACGGCGGCATCAATACATACAGGTACAAGGCTGCCCGGTGTCACCACTGCAACCTTGCTCATCAATCTTTACCACGCTGCCCGGTTGCGAGCTGTTTGCACTCATCTGCAACCCGCTCGGCCGCATCCGTGATGGCGACGCGGCGAGCCGCTTTCGCCATGTTAAACAGGGTCTCCCGGCGACCAGCCAGCCAGGTCAGGCGCGCCGCCAGTGAGGCTGTGTTCAGCTCGGACTGGGGCAGAAACTCGGCTGCACCGCCGTCGACCAGGGTCAAGGCGTTTCGGGTCTGGTGATCATCCACAGCATGGGGCAGCGGCACGAAAATGGCGGCCACACCGGCGGCAGCCACTTCGGAAACGGTCAGGGCACCAGCACGGCAGACCACCAGGTCGGCCCAGGCGTAGGCGCTGGCCATATCCTTGATAAATTCGCTCACCTCGGCATTGATGCCGTGCTGGGCATAGGCAGCAGAGACGGCCTCAGCATTGCCCTTGCCACACTGGTGACGCACTTCAATGGGCACGCCGGATGCCGCCACCGCAGCAGGTACCTGCTCGTTGAGCACCCGCGCCCCCAGACTGCCACCCACGATCAGCAGATGCAGTGGCTCATCCCCGCTGCGCAGTTGCGGATCCGGCAGGGCGACCACTTCGGGACGCACCGGATTACCCACCACGGCGGTGCGACGGCTTGGCGCGAAGGCGCCCGGAAATGCCATCAATACCCGCCTGGCGATACGGGCCAGCAGCTTGTTGGTCATGCCGGCAGCAGCATTTTGCTCATGGAGCAACAACGGAATGCCGGAGAACCAGGCCGCCACGCCACCCGGGCCGGAAGCAAAACCGCCCATGCCGAGCACCACATCAGGGCGAACGGTCTTGAGCACCTGACGCGCCTGCAGGATCGATTTGACGATGCGATAGGGCGCCACCAGCAGTCGTTTGATGCCGTTGCCACGCACCCCCTGAATATCGATGAAGGAGATGGGATAACCGTGGGCGGGCACCAGCTCCGCCTCCATCCGGTCGGCAGTGCCGAGCCAGTGGACAGTCCAGCCCTGGGCCTTCAGGCGATCGGCCACGGCCAGACCGGGGAACACATGCCCACCGGTACCACCCGCCATCACCAACAGAGTCTTGCTCACTAAACCTCCCGCACGCGCGCCTGGGCTGTCGCCTGACGCAACTCAAAATCGATTCGAATCAACATGCTCACCGCCACCGACATGATGATGAGACTGGAACCACCGTAACTGACCAGCGGCAAGGTCAAGCCCTTGGTCGGCATCATGCCGCTGGCCGCGCCAACGTTGACGAAGGTCTGGAAGCTGAACCAGATGCCGATGCCGATCGCCAGATAACCGTCATAGAGCCGCTCTGCCACCAGCGCGCGATGCCCCAGCTTGAGCGCCTTGACCGCCAGCGCAAAAATCAGGAACAGGGCTCCCAGCACCCCGACGTAACCCAGCTCTTCACCGAGGATCGCAAACACGAAGTCGGTGTGCGCTTCCGGCAGGTACTCCATCTTCTGGATAGAGTTGCCAAGCCCTTCGCCAAACCAGCTGCCACGACCAAACGCCATCAGCGACTGGGTCAACTGGTAGCCGCTGCCGAACGGATCGGCCCAGGGATCCATAAAGGAGGTCACCCGCCGCATCCGGTAGGGCTCGACGATGATCAGCATCACCACCGAACCGAGGCCCGCGCCGATCAGGGTCAAAAACTGCCCCAGTCGGGCTCCAGCCAGAAACAGCATGCCAAACGAGGTAACGAACATCACTACGGTGGAACCCAGATCCGGCTGCAACAGCAGCAAGACCGCCAGCACCCCGAACACCGCCAGCGGTTTCAAAAAGCCGATCCAGGCTTCGCGCACTTCGCTCTGGCGCCGTACCAGATAGCCGGCCAGATAGACAAACAGCGCCAGCTTGCCAAACTCGGCAGGCTGCAGGTTGAAGGGGCCGAGCGGCAACCAGCGCACCGCACCGTTGACGTTCCGCCCCACCAGCAAAACCAGCACCAGCATCAAGATCGCCAGCAGCAACATGGGGCCGTTGTGCTGTTGCCAGCGCGCCATCGGCACCTGCAACACAAACCAGGAGATACCGAGCGCCATCACCAGAAACAGGGCGTGACGCTTCACAAACATGAAGGGGTCATCCCCCAGCGCAATCCCTTCGGGGATCGACGCCGAGGCCACGATGACCACCCCGACCGCCATCAGGGAGAGCGCCAGCAGTACCAGCTGCCGATCGTAGAGACCGGCAGGACGCGCCGGTAACAACCAGCGCTGGAACAGACCTGCTGCTGCGCGAAGGGCGTTCATAGTGCCAGCACCATCTCGGTGAAGCGATCGCCGCGCACCTCGAACGACTTGAACTGATCGAGGCTGGCACAGGCCGGCGCCAACAGCACCCAGTCACCGGGCTTGGCATCGGCCGCTGCTTTGGCAACTGCAGCGGCCAGGTCGGCCACCCGTTCGGTCTGCTCGCCCAGTGCCAGCAGCACCTCGGCATCCTGACCAAAGCAGTACATGTGATCGATCTGGTTGCCCAGCAGCGCCTGGATCGGGCCAAAATCCTGCCCCTTGCCCTGACCACCGGCCAGCAACAGCAGGCGCCCCTTGACCGACTCGCGCACACCGGCAACGGCAGCCAGCGTGGCCCCCACGTTGGTGGCTTTGGAGTCGTTGATCCAGCGCACCCCGTTCACCTCCCGCACGAAGCGGGCACGATGGGGCAAGCCCTCGAAACGACGCAGCACGGTAAGCTGAGCCGCACGGGGAATACCGACCGCATCGCACAGCGCCATGGCCGCAAGGGCGTTGGCCTGATTGTGGGCACCGACGATCTTCATCTCGTCCACCGCCAGCAGCGGTTCGCCGTGCAGGGTCAACCAGTAGCGACCATCCAGCAGGCAACGGCCATAGCCATTGCAATCGAGCCCAAAGCTCTGCCACACCTGACCCACATCGGGCAGGGTCTGGGCATCGTCACGATTGACCAGAATGTGTTTGGAGTGCTGATGGATCTCCATCTTGGCGGCGCGATAGTCGGCCATGCCCTGATAACGATCCATGTGATCTTCTGAGAGGTTCAGCACCACGGAGGCGGCAGCACGCAAACTGTGAGTAGTTTCCAACTGGAAGCTGGAAAGCTCCAGCACGCAGAGATCCATCGGCTGCTTGAGCAGCTCCAGCGCAGGCGTGCCGATATTGCCACCCACGCCGACATTAAGGCCGGCTTCGGCAATCATCTCTCCCACCAGGGTAGTAACTGTGCTCTTGCCGTTGGAGCCGGTAATGGCGATGACAGGAGTCGGGGTCTCGCGAACAAACAGTTCGATGTCACCGACGATCTGCACACCACACTCGGCCGCCGCTTTCAGTTCGGGGGTCGCCAGCGCGATACCCGGGCTCGCGACGATCATGTGCGCCTGCTTGAGCAGTGCCTCGTCGAGCCCGTGAATGAGCTCAACCTCCGGCGGCAGTTGATCCTTGCCGGGCGGGTTGGCGCGGGTATCCATCACCAGTGGCGTCACGCCACGGCCGAGGAAGTAATCGACACAGGAGAGTCCGGTTTTGCCCAATCCGATGATGATGACCATGGCCTTACCTCACCTTCAGGGTGGCAAGACCCAGCAGCACCAGCACGAGGGTGATGATCCAGAAGCGCACGATGACGCGCGGCTCCGGCCAGCCCTTCTTCTCGTAGTGGTGATGGATCGGCGCCATGCGAAAGATCCGCACGCCGCGCAGTTTGTATGAACCCACCTGCAGGATCACCGAGACGGTCTCCATCACGAAGACGCCGCCCATGATCACCAGCAGGAACTCCTGACGTACCAGCACTGCGATGGTGCCGAGCGCGCCACCGAGGGCCAGAGAGCCAACGTCGCCCATAAAGACCTGGGCCGGATAGGTGTTGAACCAGAGGAAACCCAGACCCGCCCCGACGATGGCGGTACAGACGATCACCAGCTCGGAGGTATAGGGCACGTAGGGAATGTGCAGGTAGTTGGCAAAGTTGACGTTACCGGTAGCCCAGGCGATCAGGGCAAAGCCCCCCGCCACCATCACGGTCGGCATGATGGCCAGGCCGTCGAGACCGTCGGTCAGGTTGACCGCATTGGAGGTACCGACGATGACAAAGTAGGTCAGCACGATAAACATCAGGCCAAGCTGCGGCATCACATCCTTGAGGAAAGGCACCACCAGCTGGGTCTGCCCATCATGGGTTGCAGTCGCATAGAGGAACACAGCCACCGCCAGCGCTACCGCGGATTGCCAGAAATACTTCCAGCGCGCGATCAGGCCGTCGGTATTCTTGCGCACCACCTTGAGGTAGTCGTCGGCAAAGCCGATGGCACCGTAGGCACCCAGCACAAACAGCACCAGCCAGACATAGGGGTTGTCGAGGCGGCACCAGAGCAGCACAGACGTGAAAATCGCAGCAATGATCATCAGGCCACCCATGGTCGGGGTGCCCCGCTTGCTGAGGTGGGACTCGGGACCATCGTTGCGAATCACCTGACCGAATTTCAGGATCTGCAGGCGACGGATCAGGCGTGGCCCCATCCAGAGGGCAACCCCCAGTCCGGTGATGATCGACAGGATGGCGCGAAACGTCAGGTAGGAGAAGACGTTGAAGAAGGTGAAGTGCGGGGTGAGCAGTTCGGCCAGCCAGACTAGCATGTGGCTGACTCCTGATGGCCTTTGACCATCTCGACGATATCTTCCATGCGGGAGCCACGGGCCCCCTTGACCAGAATCGAAATTTCCTGATGTGTATTTATCATTTGCGCAAGCACTTCAAACAACGACGCCTTGTTATCGAAATGTCGGCCCGCCGCGGCATCTGCGGTGTGGCGACTCTCTTCCCCCACTGTCAGCACGGCATCCAGACCGCACTCGCGGGCATGACGGCCAACCCGGGCGTGTTGCTCGGTAGACTCCTCACCCAGTTCCCGCATATCACCGAACACCAGCACCTTGAAGCCGCTCATGGCGGTCAGGGCATCGATGCCAGCCAGCACGGACTCCACGCTGGCATTGTAGGTATCATCCACCAGGGTCAGGCCGCCCCAGCGCTGCACGCAGAAGCGCCCCTTGACCGGTGCCATCTGCTCCAGCCCCGCCTTGACACAGGCGAGGGATGCGCCGAGGGCCAGACAGCCCGCGGCGGCAGCCAACGCATTGGCCACGTTGTGGCGACCTGGGATCGCCAGAGTCAGGCTCAGCTCCCCTTGCGGGGTCACCATCACGAACTCGGCACAACCCTGAGCGTTGAGAACCACATCGCGAGCATGGAACGGCTGGCTCTGATCTTCGATGGAGAAGGCGCACTGAATGCCGCGTTCCCGCCACTTCGGCCAGAATTCGTTGTCGGCATTGACGATGGCGGTGCCACCCTCGCTCAAGCCCTCAAAGATTTCGCTCTTGGCGTGGAACACCCCTTCCAGCGAGCCGAAGCCCTCCAGATGGGCCGCCGCCACGTTGTTGATGATGGCGGCATCGGGTTTGGCCAGCGAGGTAGTCCAGGCGATCTCGCCCGGATGGTTGGCACCCAGCTCCATCACCGCAAACTTGTGTTGCGGTTCGAGGCGCAGCAGGGTGAGCGGCACGCCCACCTCATTGTTGAAGTTGCCAGCGGTGGCCAGCACTTCCCCTTCGTTGCGCAGGATGGCAGTTGCCATCTCCTTCACCGTGGTCTTGCCGCAGCTGCCGGTAATGGCCAGCACTTTCGGGTTGATACGCTCGCGCACCAGTTTGCCGAGTCGGCCCAGCCCCTTCAGACTGTCGGTCACCACCAGCTGGGGGATGGCCAGCGGCAGTTCGTGCTCGACCAGCAGGGCAGAGGCCCCTGCAGCCAGCGCCTGATCGCAAAAGTCGTGGGCATCGAAGCGCTCGCCGCGCAGTGCAACGAACAGGGCACCAGCACCCAGAGTACGGGTATCGGTGCTGACTGCAGTAATCTCACCATCTTCACCAATCAGACGGGCATCGAGCACCTGCGCCAGGTCGGCAAGCCTGAGGGTCATCATGTGAATGACTCCATTAATGTGTGCAAAGCAGCCGCGACGGTTTCCCGGTCGCTATAGTGCCGCTTGTCGGTTCCAATGATCTGATAATCCTCGTGACCCTTACCGGCCACCAGGATGATGTCCTGTTTGCTCGCCTGACCGATGGCCAGCGCAATCGCCTTGACCCGGTCGTGCTCCACCTGCACCGCAGCAGGATCGCGAAGACCCGCCACCATGTCGGCCATGATCCGGGCCGGCTCCTCGGTACGGGGATTGTCGTCGGTCAGGATCACGCGATCCGCATACTGCTCGGCCATGGCGGCCATCATGGGGCGCTTGCCGCGATCGCGGTCGCCACCACAGCCGACCAGGCACCAGAGTTGGCCTGTGCAGTGCACCCGCAGGGCCTGCAATGCCTTCTCCAGCGCATCCGGGGTGTGGGCGTAATCGACCACCGCCAGCGGCGTATCGCCACCGCCGAAACACTCCATGCGACCGGTCACCGGTTGCAATTTCGGGGCAGTTGCCAGCAGCTCGTTGAAGTCATAACCAAGCACCAGCATCACACCCATCGCGGCCAGCACATTGCTGACGTTGAAGCGCCCGAGCAAGGGGGCGGATAATACACCATTCCCCCAGCTGGAGTTAATCTGCGCACGAAAACCTTGCTGGTGAAAATCGAGCTGCTGCGCCGTTAATTGACGGCCAGAATGGTGTTCAATCGGGCCATCCACACTGAACGCCACCGCTGCTGGATATTTTTCGAGCCACTTGGCACCCAACTCGTCATCGAGGTTGATCACCGCATTAGACTCATCGACCAGTTGCAGCAACTGCTCTTTGGCTGCGCCATAGGCTTCCATGGTGCCGTGATAATCGAGGTGATCCCGGCTCAGGTTGGTGAAAACCGCGGCGGCAAAGGGCAGTGCGGCAACACGATGCTGCACCAGACCATGGCTGGAGACCTCCATCGCCACCAGGTCCGCCCCCTGCGCTTGCAGCGCAGCCAGATTGGCTTGCACCTGCACGGCGCTGCCGGTGGTATTTTCCGCTTCAATCAGGTTGCCGAACAGGCCGTTGCCGATGGTGCCCATCACACCCGCCTTGCCCCCCAGCAGGGTGCGCCAGTTGGCGACCAGCAGTGCCGTAGTGCTCTTGCCGTTGGTGCCGGTGATCCCGACCAGATCCAATTTTTGGGCTGGCTGATCGTAGAAATAGCCCGCAAGAGCAGAGAGGTGAGCGGGCAGATCCCGCATCCCGATACAGGGAACCGGAGTCGATGGTGGGATAAATTCACCATCCTCCTCAAACACAACAGCGGTCGCTCCCTGAGCCACCGCCTGTTCGATAAACCGTCTGCCATCCACCTGATGACCACGAATGGCCACGAAGAGCGAGCCGGGGCCAGCCCGCCGACTATCCAGCTGGATATCAGTCAGGGTGAGCGCCGGCGCCAGGATACCGAAGGGGCGCAGTAATGCATCAAGTGCGCGGGACAAGAGAAGCCTCCGTACGGGCAAGTTTGGTGGGCACCGCTGGCGGCACCGCATCGGGACGAATATTGAAGAGCTGCAGCACCCCGCCCATGGCCTCTGCAAACGGTGGGGTCGCCACGGCGCCGCCATAATAGGCGCTGCCTTTTGGCTCGTTGATCACCACCACCATGACGAAACGGGGATCACTGGCGGGTGCGAAACCGGCAAACCAGGCCATGTAATCCTTGCCATAGCCACCGGCGACGGCGACCTTGGCGGTACCACTCTTGCCGCCAACCCGATAGCCCGGGATCTTGGCTTTTGGAATGGCGTTGTCGACCACATACTCCAGCGCCTGCAACATGGCAGCGGCGTTGTTGTGATCAATAACTTGCTCACCCTTGGGCGGCGTAGTCACCTTGACGATGGAGAGCGGCACCCGTTTGCCCTTGTTGGCCAGGGTGGCGTAGGCGGAAGCCAGCTGCAGCGGGGTGACTCGCAGACCATAACCGAACGAGAGGGTCGCCCGCTCGATATCGGACCAGCGGCGACGCTGAGGCAGCATGCCGCTACTCTCGCCCATCAGCCCGCTGCCGGTATCCATGCCGAAACCGAACATGCTGAGGGTATTGATCATCTCCTGCGCCGGCATCCGCAGCGCGATGCGCGACATACCGATGTTGGAGGAGTAACGCAGGATATCGTAAAGGTTGGTCGCCTTGTGGATACTGACGTCCTTGATCTGCTTGGCACCGATAAAGAGCGGACCACCGGGAATGAAATCTTTCCAGCTGGTGACACCTGCCTGCAAGGCACTGAGCAAAATCAATGGCTTGACGGTCGAACCCGGCTCGTAGGTATCGGTCACCACCCGGTTGCGTACCCGGAAGCTCTGATACTGGCCGCGGTTGTTCGGGTTATAGGAGGGGGTGTTGACCATGGCGAGTACTTCACCGGTCTTGATATCCAGCATCACCATGGAGCCGGAGGTCGCCTTGTTCTCGTCGGTTGCCCGCTTGAGGGCACGGTAGGCCAGAGCCTGCACCCGCTGATCGATACTAAGCTGCAGATCGTTGGCGTTCTTGCCCTCTTTGACGATGCCAAGCCGCTCGATGACGCGACCTTGACGATCCTTTCGTACCCGCATTTCGCCGGGTGTCGCCGTCAGCCACTCGTTGTAGCTGCGCTCAATCCCTTCAATACCGCTGCCATCGATGTTGGTCACCCCCACCAGATGGGCGCTGATCTCGCCGGTCGGATAGAAGCGGCGCGCTTCGGGGCGCAGGTAGATGCCACCCAGCTTGAGCCCCTTGATATATTCCGCCACCGCAGGAGTAACCTGACGCTGCAGATAGACGAAGCGTTTGCTGGGGTTGGCGATGCGGTGTTTGAGGGTATTGATGTCGAGCTTGAGCACGGCGGAGAGAGCCAGCCAGGCTCGCTCATTATTGATGGCACCAGATTCATGCACTGTCTTGGGATCGGCCCAGACAGCTTCGACCGGCACAGAAACCGCCAGCTGCTCGCCGTTGCGATCGGTGATCATGCCGCGCACCGCCTGGGTAGAGGTGGTACGCAGGGAACGCATGTCCCCTTCCTGACGCAGACGATCCGGATTGATCACCTGGATCCAGGCCAGACGCAGGATCAGACCCACAAACGCGATGCCGATAAACACCGCAAGCGTGCGAAAGCGCCACGGATAGATCGATGGCGCTTTGACATTCGCTTTGGCAGCTTTGGCTGTAGCCTTGCGTTTCATGGTTGGGTAATTACCTTCTCGGTGGTCACCAGCGGACGACCCATCTGCAACTTGTCCATCGCCAGACTCGCCACCCGGGAGTGTTCAGCCAGGGTGCCCTGCTCCAGCAGCAGGTGGCGCCATTCGATATTGAGGCGATCCTCTTCCGCCATCAGATCGTTCTGCTTGGCCGTCAGACCACGGGTCATGTTGGTCACCAGGATCACGGCAAACGCGGTCACCAGCACGGCGACCGACAGAAAAATCTGCAGCTTGTGCCGCCAGAGATCGGCAACGATCTCCTTGGCCAGATGAACACGCACTTCACTCATCGCTTACTCCGCCAGCCGTTCGGCAACCCGCAGCACCGAGCTGCGTGACCGGCTGTTTTCAGATACTTCATGATCAGAAGGCTTGAGCGCCTTGCCGACCGACTTCAATTTGCGACCGCCAGCCAACTGGGCCTCGGTCAACGGAATGCCGTAAGGCACTTCCGGCCCCTTCTCGTGCTTGCGGATGAAATGCTTCACCAAGCGGTCTTCCAGCGAATGGAAGCTGATCACCGACAGACGGCCATGTGGTGCCAACACTTCCAGTGCACCGTTGAGCGCGGTTTCGATCTCGTCCAGCTCGCTGTTGATATAGATGCGGATAGCCTGGAAACTGCGGGTTGCCGCATGCTTGCCCTTCTCCTTGCTCGGATTGACCCGGGCAATCATCTCCGCCAGTTGGCGAGTGCGCACATAAGGCTCGGTCACACGGTCATGCACGATGGCACGGGCGATCTTCTTGGCAAAACGCTCCTCACCGAAGGTCTTCAGCACCCAGGCGATGTCATCCACATCGGCCTTGGCCAGCCACTCGGCGGCGCTCTGGCCGGAGGTGGGGTCCATCCGCATATCGAGCGGACCATCTTTCATAAAGCTGAAGCCGCGCTCGGCATCATCCAGCTGAGGTGAAGAGACTCCCAGATCCAGCAGGAAGCCATCCACCTTGCCCAGCAAACCGCGCTCATCCAGATAGGAGGCTATGCCGGAGAAGGGGCCGTGCACGATTTCGAAACGGGGATCCTGGATCTTGGCCGCTTCGGCGATCGCCTGGGGATCGCGGTCGATGGCGATCAGGCGGCCATTGGGGCCAAGGTGCTGCAGGATCAGACGAGAATGACCACCACGGCCAAAAGTACCGTCGACGTAGACACCGTCCGGCTTGATGGCCAGACCTTCAACGGCTTCGTGCAGCAGCACTGTGATGTGTTCAGCGGCTTGGGTCATTTATAAAGAGAAATCCTGTAGTCGTGGTGAGCTTGCCCAATCGTCCCCGGGCAGACCCAAGATGTCGTCATTGACCTGTTGTTGCCAGCGGGCTTCATCCCACAGCTCAAACTTGTTGAGCTGGCCCACCAGCATGATTTTCTTGTCCAGCCCCGCATGGTTGCGCAGTGGCTGACTGAGCAGCAGACGGCCATTGCCATCCAGCTCGCATTCAGTTGCATGTCCCAGCAGCAGACGCTGCAAACGGCGCTCTTGCGGATTCATGCTGGAGAGAGTTTTGAGCTTGCGCTCGACCTCTTCCCATTCATTCAGGGGATAAAGCAGCAGACAGGGATGGGCAATATCGATGGTGCAGACCAGCTGGCCGTCGCTTTCGTCGCGCAGCCAATCACGGAATTTGGTCGGAATTGCCAGCCGCCCTTTACTGTCCAGGCTGATGGCATGAGCGCCACGCAACAAATTGCAGTCCCTGAAGGTGAGTGAGCAGGCAGATTGCCCCTCTAAAAACCACTTTGATCCACTTTTCCCCACCTTGAAGTTTAAGGACGTGCAGGGGGCTTTTCAAGCAAGGAGATGGGACAGAGGGAACATATTGACGCAGCAATTGCATACCGCAGATTGAGTGGGTTGATTTTCCAAGAGTTATTGCTGAAAAAACAGAAAGTGATTAATAAGCAGCAAGTCGGTGAGCGGTCACTATCTGGGCGATATGATGAAACGGAACAATACCACTGCACAGAGCAAAATACTGACACATATCACTGGATAGATGATGTAACCATCTTTCGAACGGCGAGCACGCAGAGACACCAGCTGACAAAGCAACAGATTGTAAATAATCAGCAGGGATGTCAGCAGAATATTGGTGGCAAATGTCAGCTCTTGAGCGTAACCAATGTACAAGCCCATCAGAATGAAATTGGCGAGTATCAGATACAGCAAAAACTTCTGAATCGCTTTACCCGAATTTGGGCTCTTTTTTACTCGTGTTATCATGCTTGCTACGTCCTGGATTACACATGATCAGACGACCTTAAATTCAAAAAACTGTTGAGATATATCATGTTTTTATTATTGCGCGATCCTTGCTCAACAATTGCCCCATGACCCGGCTCATTTCTTTACTAATGTGCGGGATGTTAATGATATCAACATCTTGCCATGCTTATCACAATTATCAGTGGCAAGTTGGCTTCCCTGTCCCGATTCAGGGTAAAGGGGCAGATTTGGTCGGTCAGCAGCAGCAATTCTTGCTGAAGCAGCGCCATTATCTTCAACAACGTCTTGCGGAGACACAGCCCGTTATTCGCTGGGTCGCGGAACAGGTTCACGAACGCAAACTGCCGCCCTTGCTTGCCTTTGTTCCTTTACTGGAAAGCAGTTACCGATTGGATGTGGTCTCTTCTGCTGGCGCCGCAGGCCCCTGGCAGCTGATGCCAGATACCGCCACCCGATTTGCCATTCCCATCACCAGCGAATTTGATGGACGCTATTCACTGCCATTGGCGACAGAGGCAGCCCTTTCCTATCTGGCATGGCTGTATCGCTTCTTTGGCAATGACTGGCTGCTTGCTTTGGCCGCCTACAACGCAGGAGAAGGGCGGGTACTCAATGCGGTTTTAAAAGCGGGGACACGTAATATATGGGAACTGGAGCTTCCGACTGAAACACGCTTTTATGTCGCGCGCTTTGTTGCGCTGGCAAGACTGCTTGATATGGCTGACAGCTATCAGTTTCAACTTCCGCCATGGCACAGCGGCAATGACTTGCAAATATTCCGTCATCCGAACGGCTGCTCACTGCCCGCGTGGGCTCAGGCGAAGGGCGTATCAATGAATGAAGCCAGCAGCTGGAATCCGGCCTGGCAACTCCCTGTCGCGCAAGGGATAACCCATTGCCCGATCGTCTATAGCAAGGGCAAAGCCCCCACCGCCAACCAGAAGAAAGGGGCGACCGCCATTGTCAAAGCGGTCTCACTGGACAGTCTGCATGACCCCCTTTTACTTAAAGCTGCCAGGGGGCTTGATATGAGTCGAGGAGAAATCAGACTGGAACGCTTGCCTGATCCTCTTGGGATTCAGCAGAAGCGGCCGCTGATTGCGGCACCATGAAACAGTGGCGCCAATGGCTCAGTACCGGAGCCAAATCAACCTCTTCCGGATATGACCAGCGAGCCCCGTAAAAGCAGAGCTGCCGACCAATAGCGCGACGATGAGTGATGTTGCAATCCAGCGCAATTCGCGGCAACAGGGAGAGCGTCACCGTTTCGGGTAATTCAAATCGGGCCGGAGCAAGGAAACCGACCCCTCCCGGGCCAATATCTTTGATCACTGCGCGGCCGATGCTCTTGTCAAACAGCAATCCGGAAATCAGCAATCTGGCCGCAATCCCGCAACTCTGTGACTCGAAAGGCGTTGTTCCATCGTGCAGATACCAGCGCGGCACCTTTCGGCGTGGATCATTGTGCGAGGTATGCAGCGGAAACTCGATCTCAGGGTCGTCCATGGGAAATCATCTCCTTGGCATGGGTGGTTGCCGCTTGCGTTTGGGAGCTGAAAAGTTGCTCCAGATTAGTTTCTGCCTGGGTTGTCATGACCAGCAATTCAATGCGCCGATTACGGCTGCTTTGTGGATTGCGGGTATCTTCCAGCATGGTATCGGCCATCGCGACAACCTGTCCGACCCGTTCAGGTGGCATGCCTCCCGCCAGCAACACCCGTCTTGCCATCATGGCGCGGTCTGACGATAGCTCCCAGTTGCTGTAATTGTCACCGGCAAACGGTGTGCTGTCGGTATGGCCAGAAATCATGACCCGATTCTCAATTCGCTGGAAAATGGGGGCCAATGCCATCAACAGGTGACGAAAAAATGGAGTGATACGTGCACTGCCGCGGCTATACATTTCCCGATCCGCGTCATCACGGATCAGGATCCGCAACCCTTGGGGAACAATTTGAATCTCGAGGTTATTCTTCGCCTGCATCTGCTCAGCAAGATGGTCGATAAAGCTGGCCAGCTGCTTCATCTGGGCTTCACCCTCAAGCTTGCCTATCAACAGCTTTTCATACCCACCGCTTGGACCGTCAGAAAAAATGCTCTGATTACGGTCCATATGCCTGGGCATCAGCTGACCCTGCTGATCGAACTTGGGGTTAAGCTCATCCATCACAGAGGGGTTGCCACCGAGATCGACAGGATAGGGGCTGTTGCGAATATCAAACGGGTTTGCCTCACTGTCCATGATGCTGTAGTCCCGCAGGCGACTGGCAACGACTTCCCGCTCCTCCTGATTTGACACAGCGAGGATCCAGAGCACCATGAAGAACGCCATCATGGCCAACGTGAAGTCGGCAAATGCCACCTTCCAGGCGCCTCCCCCTTTGGGACCGCTGTTACGACGCTGCTGACGCTTGACGATAATCTGTTCGTGATTGCGCATTACATCGCCCTGTTGGTCACCCAATCTTCCAGCTCAAGGAAGCTTGGTTTGACTTCAGGCTCCAGGATCTTGCGACCCGAATCGACGGCAAGCAGCGGTGTCTTGCCACGCAACTGGGCAATCAGGATCGACTTGATGCACATCAACAGGCCGATACGGCGCTTGACCATCTCTTCCATGGCATTGCTGATTGGCTCCAGCAAGCAGTAACAGAGGAAAATACCGATAAAAGTTCCCACCAGAGCGGCCGCCACATGGACACCGATATTGCTCAGAGGGCCGTCCAGTTGCTGCATGGTGATGATGATCCCCATCACCGCAGCAAGAATGCCGAAGCCAGGGCAGGCCTCACCGGTTTTGTGCAAGGCATGAGCAGGCTTGAGCATGTCCTCTTCAATGGCCATGATCTCCTGCTCCAGCACGGTATCCAGTTCATGGGGGGTGATCTTGCCCATTCCGAGCAGACGCAGGTTATCGATAATGAAACCAAGCAGTTGGGGATCTTCCGAAATCTGGGGATACATCAAGAAAACCGAGCTCTGCTGGGGATTTTCAATATGCTCGTCGAGCGCCTTCATCCCCTTATTGCGTGTCTCTTCAAGCAGTTGATGCATCAGAGTCAGCAGCTCACGATAGACCTCTTTCTCTTCTTTATTCGCTTTGAAGCACATCTTTATCTGCCGCCACATTTCATGCATCACCTCTTTCGAGTTGCCCAGAAACATGGAGCCTACCGCTGCGCCGATGATGATGATGAGCTCGGCTGGCTGCCACAAGGCTGCGAGGTTTCCCCCGGCCATCATGAAGCCACCCAGCACGCACACTAATATGACGCCGATGCCAATCTGTTTTTGCATGAATGTTCCCGCACGATACAAGAAGGGTCACCAGTAAAGGTGAAGCACTACTATATGGAGTCGACCAATCGCTGCTTTAGCTGAAGTACACATTGTTTGTGCAGCTGACAAACCCGGGATTCGGTTAATCCCAGCACCAACGCGATCTCTTTCATGTTGAGCTCTTGCTGGTAATAGAGGGAAAGCAATAACTGCTCGCGTTTATCCAGAGTGGCCAACACCTTGCTGATGGTCATCGCCATATCGACATCATCAGATTCGGTAGTCGGGGCTTTACCGCCATTCTCCAGCCACTCTTCCAGACTCTGCAGCGCTTCAGCCTGGCTGGCGTAGGACAACTGACGCACCTCATCCACCGAACAGTCGAGCGCAGTAGCAAGTTCTTGCTCTGAGGGGGGGCGCCCCAAACGATTGTGCAGTTCACGCTGCGCCTGATTATGGCCGTGTACCTGCTGTCGCAGTTGGCGGGGTCGCCAGTCCAGACGGCGCAACTCATCGAGCATGGCGCCACGAATCCGTTTGAAGGCATAACTTTCAAACTGGGCATCGGGCTCGCTGCCATAACGGCGCCACGCCTCCAGCAATCCCATCATTCCCACCTGCTCCATGTCCTCCTGATCAAAACAGGCACTGACCTGGCTGCGCAGATGGCTGGCGGCTCGCTTCACCAAGGGTAGATAGCGAGCAAGAATAGCGGGCTCTCCCGTGCGAGGAAGTTGCGGAGTATCGGCAAACTCTTGTTGAGCATCCCAAACGGAATCTGTCATATCGTGGCTACTGTACCAGTACCTTGGTGATCAGCACTTCATCAAGATAGGGCTTATAGCCATATCCCTGTACCGTAGTGACCAGCTTGTCGCGCAGAGAGACTTGCAACTTGGAAATATTCTGCAGCTCGACTTTTACGTCATCATGGGAGCGGTGGCTGAAATACTGCACCATGGCATTGCGGATCAGTGGCGTCAGTTCATCCAGCTTGGCAACCTGCGCCGGGTTGTAGGTCACCAGTGCCAGCTCCAGCACCAGATAATGAGACTGCTCACCCCCTTCCAGACTGATAACAAAGCGCTCCATCGGCTTGAACAGCGGAGTGCTGCTCAGCTCGGGCTTTGGCTCTGCCAATCCGAGCCAGACTTCGACCACATCGCGCTTAAGCCATGCGCCATAGGCCAGTATGGCCAACAGACACAGAGCCATGACGAATATCATCAACCACTTCATGACACGCCGCATAATGTAAAACCACTCTCGTTATTACGGGTTAAAAATCAGACCAGTGTATTGAGCCAGTCGTGCACCGTATCCCATTGGGAATCCGGATCATCCTGCCACTGGCGGCGGCCAGCCAGGATCTTCTCCTGTTGCCACCGCTCCTGCTGTCCCTGTTCGCCACCCTGCCCCACATTGACCTCGACCCCACCGGCATGATGGGGAGCCAAGCTCATGCGCAAGCGCTCCATCGACTGGATCATCGCATCGCGCACAGCCGGATTGGTCACGTTCAACTGGACATTGAGCCGGTCACCATCGAGCTTGACGGTCAACTCCAGTCGCCCCAGCTCTGGCGGGTCCAGCCGGATATGAGCCTGTTTCACCTGTTGATTGACCTGCAGTTCAACCTTGTCCTGAAGCAGGCTAACCAGCTGCTGTCCCCACTGGCTCTGGTTGTCTGGCAACCGGACAGGAGCCCATTGATAGTCGACCGGACGCAGCGGTGCAGCGGCGAGTTGTCCGACTGCCAGCTGGCGAGCATCTGGCAACCTGTTTTCTACCGCAGCGGTGTCAGGCACACTTCCCATATCCAAACCGGCAGCCATCACCGGCAAGGTGAAGCGGCCGGGCAATACACCGGTTTGCCCATTCGATTTGACAAGCAACGTAGAGAGCGCCTGTTCTGCAGCGGCAGAGACCGTTTCACGACGCGGCATCACCTCTTGCTCGGGCAGCGCGGTCGCACTCCCCATCAAGGTACGAAGAGAGGGTGGCAATTTGTTATCCACCACCACCTGCTGGCCACCGGTGCTACCTTCAGCTCGGGAAAAAGTACGGCTCACACGAAAACCATCAAGATCGGCATCACTTACTCTGACAAAGAGAGGAGGCATATTGGTAAACGCCGGCAGCTGTTCAGCCGGGTCGCCTTCCGCCCCCGGCTGTTCTCTCTCTTTTTCCTCTACCGCAACATCGCTGGCAGCCAGCTCGGGCAAGGGCAATGCAAGCAGAGGGTCAACCGCCTCATCCAGCGGTTGATACAGCTCACCTTCACTGCCGGCTTGGCCGGACAAACGGTTCAAGGCCGTGACATCAGGCGAATACGCAGCGTCAAAACCGCTAAATTGAATCAATCCCATTGCTCTGTCTCACCGTAGGCGGTCAAGCCTTCACGAATCGAAGAAAGCTGCTGCCACTCCTGTTTACGAACCAGGGTTTCCTGCTCGCAGAGTTGCAATGCCTGTCGATACAAAATTCGGGCTTTATCTCTTGCTGGTTGCAACGCAGCCCAGAGTTGGGGATTCCGGCTAACTTGAGAGACAAATTGTGCGAAACGTCCATCGGTTAGCCTGACTGCATCCCACTGGCCAGCTTGCGCTTGTTGCAGCAAGAGCGTACCCAACCCCAATAACTGACGCTGGCGAGTCTGCAATTCGGTCTCACGCAACACGGGAGCAATACCTGACATGACGAGCCCCAAAAAGAAGATAAACCAGCCCACAAGCAAGGAGTGGGCCAGACCGAGAACCAAGAAATTTCAATATGTTGGGCGTGAGGAAGAACGGAGAGGAAGGAAGTACTACTTCCGTATTAACGAGGATGACGCGCCATTGCTTCCCAACCCTCTTTCAGCTCTTGCAGGATTTTGCGCACTTCGGCAAATCCCTCAACATTGTTGGAGACGCTGATCTCGAACAATTTCTGACCGCAGTAGTCATAAAGACGATGCAGATTGGCTGCCAGCTCGCCACCTTTATCCATATCAAGTGCGCTGTCCAACCCGCCAAGAATCTGCAAACACTTGCTGATTGCCTGACCCTTTCGTTCAAACTGGCGGGCAAGAATATGTCCTTCGGCTCTGGCCATCTCGTCGAGCAGCCCCTCCATCAGCATCAGTACCAACTGATGCGGATCAGCGCTAGCAGCCTTGGCCTGAGTAGCGGCAAACTGATAAGCATCGTAACCATCTTGATGTTCAAACATGTAAAACTCGCTTGCTCCGGATGAGGCAGCCAAATAGCAAGACCCCTTACAGGGCGCCCATGGTCTGCATCATCTGATTCATGGTGGTAAATTGGTTGAGGTAGCGCTTATACGCGGAATTCATACGGCGATCCAGCGCTTCCATTCGCTCATTCACCCGCTTTTCACTGGCTTCCAAGCCACTCTTGCGCCCTTTGAGTGCGCCATCGCGCTTGGTGTAGGGATCGAGTGAAGTGCTCATCCGCTTGAGCAGACCATCATCCCCCATCAGTGCCTTGCTCAGCAGCTCGGGATCTTTCTCCAGTGCCTTGTTGAAGTCAGTCTCGTTGAAGGATAGCTTGCCGGTCTTGTCTGTTTTGATGCCAAGGCTGCTCAGGCTGAGCCCATTGGGCAGATCTCGCACACTGTTGGAAAGCACGCTCTTGAGGCTGCGTACTCCGCTATCGGAAGAGAGCGCCCCGGGAGCCTTGGGGTCACTGGACATCATCTTGGCCAGTTCGTCGATCAGCTCGTTATAACTATCGGTGAACTTCTTGAGAGAGCCGGTGACCGCCTCTTTATCCTGTTCGACAGTCACCTGCAGAGGCGCATCGCCGCTCTTCTGTGCTTTGGTGAGCTGGAGGGTCAGGCCATCGACCACATTTTCAATCTTGTTGCTGGCCGAGGTGATGGTTAGCGGATTGTTCCCGCCCATCTGCAACTTGGCATTCTGGGCTTTGGTGATCTCGCTCTTGTTGGCAATGGCAGTTCCCAAGGAAGAGCTTGCATCACCGCTGTAATTCACCGTAATGGCATTCTCTTCACCACTATCCTTGCTGGTCAACACCATGTTGACCTTGCCATCAGTCCGAACCAGTGTGGCTTTCACACCCGGGTTATCCTTGGCATTGTTAATATGGGAAACCAGATCCTTCACTGTCGATCCAGCAGGCAGGGTAGCCAGATCGATATCGAGCGTCTTGCCTTTGACTGTGAGAGAAAAGATACCATCCGCAGGCAGGGGGGCCGTCTCGCTATCAAGGCTAAGACCAACCTGGTGAGACTGGGCTAACTGCTCCACAAAGAAGTTGTATTGCCCCGAGCTGGCCTTTCCATTGCTCGTCACCGTCATGAGCCCTTCTTGGGACATGGTGGCCTTCTGGGCTTGCAGGTTGGATGCCTTATTCAGATCCTTGAGCATGGTCTGGAAGGTCGACAGCTTGGTCGTGAGTGTGCTGATTGCACTCTGCTGCCCCTTGATACTGTCCATCTGCTTTTTCAGCAGCTTATCCATATTCTGGCGCTCGATAGCTACCAGTTGCATTGCCATGCTGGCCGGATCTACTTGCATCACTACCCCCTTATTCTGTGGCATGCCTGTTGGAAAATGTCCTTTAATCCCTTTCCAACCGACACGTAATGGCTAAACAAAAGGCCGCCCCCATAGGAGCGGCTATATCACCTGTTAACGCAGCAGGGAAGTGACCATGCCTGTCATCTGGTTGGAGTTGGACAGCACGGACATGCCAGCCTGCATCAGCATCTGGTTCTTGGTCATGTTGGTGCTCTCCTGGGCGAAGTCGGCATCCATGATACGGCCGTTCGCCATATCGGTGTTCTCTTTCATGTTGGAGAGGTTGTTGACGGTGTGCTCCAGACGGTTGATGTTGGCACCGAAAGCAGAACGAGCCTCACCGATCCCCTTAGAGAAAGTATCCAAATCTGTCATCGCTGCCGTTGCTTTGGCCTGGTCAGCAATGCCAGCCTTCACATTAGTACCATCGGTACCTTTACCAGTACCAATCACACTTTTCAGGGCTGTAGCCAGTGTACCTGTATCTTTTAATTCCAGTTTTTCAGCGGTGGTGCCCCCGATCTGGAAAGTTACGTTCCCTTGGAAACCACTACTTGCAGCAAGCAGTTTCTGACCACCAAAAGTGGTGTTGTTGGTGATGTTATCAAGCTCGGAGCGCAGCTCAGTAAATTCTGAGTTCATAGCTGTGCGATCTGCAGAAGTGCTTGTTCCGTTTGCAGACTGGGTGGCCAGATCCTTCATGCGTTGCACGATATTGCTCATCTCGTCCATAGCACCTTCAGCAGTCTGCATCATGGAGATGGCATCCTGAGAGTTACGCATACCAACTTTCTGACCGCTGGACTGCGCTTGCAGACGAGTAGCCATCTGCAGACCTGCGGCATCATCGGCAGCGGAGTTGATACGCAGACCAGTGCCCAGACGCTGCATGGCGGTGCCCAGCATCTTGTTGGTGGAGTTCAGCTGGTTCTGAGTAGTCAGAGAAGCGAAATTGGTGTGAATAGACAAACCCATAACATGATCCTCATTTAAAGCTGCGTTCGCAGCAAATAACTGTACAAAAGTAAGAAGCGACAGCTGTGAGCAAAGACTTGAATCAGGAAATAGAAATTAGAGGAATAGAGGCAAAACAGAAGAAAATAAGAGCGGGCTGAAGAGAGAAAATAAAAAAGGCACCCACACCAAAAATCAGGATGAGTGCCGCACAGAATTAACGCAGCAGGGAAGTTACCATGCCGGTCATCTGGTTGGAGTTGGAAAGCACGGACATGCCAGCCTGCATCAGCATCTGGTTCTTGGTCATGTTGGTGCTCTCCTGAGCGAAATCAGCATCCATAATGCGGCCATTCGCCATGTCAGTGTTCTCCTTCATGTTGGAGAGGTTGTTGACGGTGTGCTCCAGACGGTTGATGTTGGCACCAAATGCAGAACGAGACTCACCGATTTTCTGGGAGAAAGTATCCAGCTTAGCCATAGCATCGGTAGCTTTCTTTTGATCCCCGATCCCTGCAGCAATATCAGTGTCCAAGGTACCCTTACCAGTGCCAACGACCTCCGCCAGAGCCTTGGCTAGGGTTCCTGTTTTTTTCAACTCAAGCTTCTCAGCGGAAGTACCGCCTATCTGGAATGTCACATCTTCCTGGAAGCCCTTGCCAGTCTTGAGCAGTTCTTGCCCGCCGAAAGTGGTGTTGTTGGTGATGTTGTCAAGCTCAGAGCGCAATTCGGTAAACTCGGCATCCATGGCTTTACGGTCTTCTGCGGTACTGGTGCCGTTAGCAGACTGGGTAGCCAGATCCTTCATGCGCTGAACGATATTGCTCATCTCATCCATAGCACCTTCAGCAGTCTGCATCATGGAGATGGCATCCTGAGAGTTACGCATACCAACCTTCTGACCGCTGGACTGGGACTGCAGGCGGGTAGCCATTTGCAGACCGGCAGCGTCGTCAGCTGCAGAGTTGATGCGCAGACCGGTGCCCAGACGCTGCATGGCGGTACCCAGCATCTTGTTGGTGGTATTGAGCTGACTTTGAGTAGTCAGAGAAGCAAAGTTGGTATGAATAGACAAGCCCATGATGTAATCCTCGATATGACGCTGCGGCGCAGCATGTTAGGTTGACATCAGATATAGACGACAACTTTTTGCCGGAAATTTAGAGCTCTGTTCTTATATTTTTTTCAGGTTGATCAATGGATAGGAATGGCCGTGCTAAACTCGCCGGATTAATTTATAGGCATGTTTATTGCTTTAAATTGCAATCCTTCACTATCGGAAAGCGACATGGCAGCATTTCTATATACCCCTCGGTTTGTCACGCAATTTCAATGCATTGGAGATGGCTGCAAAGACAACTGCTGTCATAGCTGGACCATCAGTATCGATAAAGCGACGTTCCGCAGTTACGAAAAACACCCAGATCCCGTAATACAATCGCTGAGCAAACAACACATCCGCAAAGTAAAGAAAAGCAATGAACAGTGGGGAGTCATAACCCTTGACGAGCAGGGAGCCTGCCCTTTTCTTGACGAGAAACGATTGTGTCAGATCCACGGCAAGGCAGGGCCAGATGCACTCAGCCAGACTTGCAAGACCTACCCCAGAACCCAAACCCAGCTCGCCAACCAGCTCAAGAAATCTCTGGTTCTCTCCTGTCCCGAGGTCTGCCGGCACCTGTTGCTAGACCCAATGGCAATGCAGACTGAGGAGGCCCAGCTCAGGCAGCCTCTCCCCTTTACCACGCCGCCATCCACAGCCATGGCAACCCTGCATAGTCTGAGCATCCACGTGCTGACAACCACCGATCTCCCGGTCGAACAGCGCCTATGGCTTATCGGACTGCTGCTTCATAGGAATGCAACCTCCTTGTCGCACGAAGCATTTCTCGAGCAGGTCGCGGTAATGGCCGACCAAGGGGAACTTCACGCCATGTTCGAACAGTTGCCCTCCATGCCCACATTGCAGTGGTGGGGACTGAGAACGATCACCCATCAGCTGGTTGCATATTCGCAGGGAAGGCGTGGCCGGCAGACCATGCAGTTCTGCCTCGACAAAATAAATCAGGTACTAGAGGGCGTTTATGACGAAAGCAAGCTTGCATTGCTGCAACAAGCCTGGCTCAACAAGGTAACTCCCTTTCTGGCCACAAGGCCTCACATTCTCAACAACTACCTGCTCTATTACGTCTACAACAACAACTTTCCACTACAGCAGACTACGCCCTTCCAGGGCTATCAGCTCCTGGTGATCGATTACTTCCTGCTGCGCAACTACCTGTGTCTGCTGGCCATGGACAAGGAGCTGGAAGAACAGGATGTCATCGATCTTTTCTACAGTTATCACACCATACGCCAGCACAACCGGAACTTTCTCAAGACCATAGAAGAGGGACTAAGTACCTCAGGTTTTTCATCCGACCTCACTCTATACGCCTTGCTGAAACCCTGAAAAAAGACCGCCAGCATGTTGCTGGCGGTCTCTTTTTCCATCTTGGCGGTGATGTAGCACGTCATCCTTTATGTGAGCAGTGCCACCACATTCTGGCGCGATACGTTGGCCTGAGCCAGCAGACCTGACATGGTTCCCATAAAACCACCCTCCCTGAGCTGCTCACCCAGCTTGCCCTGAAGCTGCTCAAGCTCCTGCTGTTTCATATTCTGGCTACGCGCCTTGACCCGATCGAGCTGCTTGACCATTCGCTGGCGGAACTGCTTCAGCTCCCGCACCGACTGCTCAATCTCCCCAAGCAATCTTCTCAGGCGCTGTTGCTCCTGTCGCAGCTCACCTTTGTCGATACCTTCGCCCAGCAGGGTCAATTGCCCCGGCTTTGCCTTAAATTGCACCGGAACAGGGTTTCCGGCCGGAATACGAATGCCTTCCCCACTAAGCAGAACCGGCTCGTCCAGTTTACGTCGATGCAACTCCGGCACGCTTAACTCCAGCTTGCCCAACTCGTTGAGACGCGCCTGAATGTGCTCTTTGCGTAGTGCACGATCCAGCCGGGTGACCACTTCCGATTCATTGGCTCCAGCAGGCAGCATCACTTCAACTGCACTGCTGCTCTGTGGGAAAGAGAACACCAGGCGCTCGGCGCCCGACTTGGGGGTGAGCAGGTCAAGCCGCTCTGACCCGTAACTCACCCGACTGTCCCCTGCAGATGCCAGCAAACGTGGCTTTAATTCGGTATTAAGGGGAGCTTGGGGTTGGGTCAACTTCTCTTCCAACACTTTCAGGCGTGACACCAGATCGCCGCTCGCCGCCCGATTCTGGCCAAGTTGCTGTTCGAGGCGCTTCAATTCACCCCAAATCTGGCTCAAAGCCTGCTCTCCCCCTTGAGCCTGAGCGATCCGCTGCTGCGCAGTCCCGATCAAAGCCCACCGATCCAGCCGGACGATATTGGGGTGACGCTCAGTTTCGCCGGTTGGCCGGGACGCACTCTGAGCAGTTAGGCGCCCGTGCAATCTGGGCTGGGCAGGTGTTTCGACCACTCCACCCAAACGGGTTTGCTGAATCTGCATCATGGCTCCCTGAACCTGAATTTATGGCATGTAGTTGAAGAGGCTGAGTCCGTTAACCTTGGCAAATGCCTGCTGCTGAACTTGCAAAGCCATCAACACATGGGCCTGCTGGGTAACAGCACTGGCATAGTCGAGGGACTCTATCTGATTGCTCACTTCCTTGCTATAGACCCCTTTCTCGGCATGCCCCTCATCGACCTGATCAAGCAGGTTCATACGTGCACCGATGGTGCTCACCATCTGGCTGATATCGTCCTGCAACACCTTGCTGCGATCCAGCATGCCGCGAGCCTGATCAGCAGCATCGGGGGCTCCGCTCTCCATCGCGGCGACCATGGAATCCAGCTGTTTGAAGAAGTCGCCATTGTCGATAAACAGCTTGTCCGCAGTCTGGTTGAGACCCACCGTCACACCATTGGCAATGCTGACTTCGCGAACCAGACTATCGCCATGGTACTTGTAACTGCCGAAGTCAGGATCTGCCGGATCTGTGACCTTGACCAAGGCAGGCTGATCGACCTTGCTACCGGTAAACAGGCTGGAACCACTCTCATTGCGCGCATTGGCAAGATCGAACAAGCCATCTTTGATAATCGCCGCCTCGGTCGCCACGGCACGGCGATCATCTTCAGAAAGCGAGCCGTTTGCAGCAGTCTGGGTCAACTCACGCAACCGCATCAGCATGTTGGTCATCGACTCCAGCTGGATTTCGCCCTGAGAAAGCTGGCTTTTGGCATTGGCAATATTCTTCTGATACTGCTCCATCGCCACCTGCTCCTTCTTGAGGCCGAGCAGCCGCACACTTCCCACAGGATCATCGGAAGGCTGAAGGATCCGTTTGTTTGAGGAGATCTGGCGATCGAGGCGGGCATACTCGCCGAAACCGTGCTGCAGATTATCAAGCATGCTGAGCTGGATCTGGTTGGTACTGATGCGCATGGTCACTCCGTCAGAACATGTTCAGGATGGAATTGAAGAGCTGATCAGAGGTGCTGATCACCTTGGCATTGGCCTGATAAACCTTGGTGTATGCCATGATTTTGACCCCCTCTTCATCGGTGTTGACCCCACTCACGCTGCTCAGCTTGGTGGCCATCTGCTTCTCCATATTGGCATCAGCCTGCATGGTCGCCTTAGCCTGTCCACTCTGGACCGCAATCCGGCCAAGCAGAGCACTGTACGCGTCGTACTGGCCTTCCTTGATGGTGATGATCTCCTGCAAATTGCGATTGTCACCTTTACCACCGCCGGCCTTTGCAAAGGCAAGATGATCGCCGGTAAAACCATCGGCAACCTTCAAGGTTCCGGAAGGGTTGAGCGGATCGTAGCTAAACAGGGGTTTACCCGGATCACCATTCAAATCGACACCACCGGCCTGTTTGGCATTGAAGTCATCAGCCAGCTTCTTCGCCATCTGATTGAGCTCGTCGCGAAGCGGACGCAGTACATTGGCGCGATAATCCATCACCCCGGCCAGAGACCCGCCATGCAGCGCTGGGACCTCAAAGGTTTGCGGACCAAAACTCAGGCTAAGTTTGTCACCGGCCAGCGAAAGGGTACTGCTGCTGCCGGATAGTACCAACGGCTGCCCCTGAGGCAGACTGATCGAGAACGAACCATCGCTCTGCCGGTTAACCCTCACCTCCATATAGGTTGAAAGCTCGCGCACGACCTGTTCACGGCTGTCTTCCAGTGTGGATGTATTGACCCCTTTGGAAGCCTGCTCGCTGATCTGGGTATTCAGTTCGGCAACCTGCTTCAGATAACTGTTGACCTGAGAAACCGTGCTGTTCAGCTGATCGTCGATCTGTTTCTCCTGGGTCAACATACTCTCGTTGAGCTGACCAAAACGGTTCGCTAGCGCACCGGCCGAGCTGACGATCTGGCTGCGTTGTGCCGGGGTTTCCGGGCTGTCGAGCGCAGCGCTGAGGGAGGCAAAGAAGCTGTCGAGCCCCTTGGTGATATTCATCGATTCACTACCCAGCAGCTGCTCTGTAGTGTTGATGTACTGGTAAAACGAGTAGGAGGAGCCTGTCGCCGAGCGGCTACGCCAATGCTGGGAAACCAGATAATCATCCGTGATCCTGCGAACACCGGTTACCTCTACCCCCTGGCCATTATCCAACCGACCAAAACCGGACAGGCTGCCCATCATGGCCTCCTGGCGACTGTAGCCGATGGTGTTGACGTTGGCGATATTCTGGGCGGTGACATTCAACGCGATTTGGGCCGCGTTAAGTCCGCTAAAACCGATATTGAGCAGCGACATCAATCAACCTTCTTCATTTTTACCGAGTTGAGAGGCTGGCTGAACGCAGCCAGGGTCTGCTGCTCTGAAGCGACCACCCCGTCCGGATTCTTTAATGACGGAGCCAGCTGGTTGACCATCTGCTCCCGCAGACCGATGCCACCTCGCTTGACCATGCTCATCGCCAACTGGCTGTCATACATATCACGATAAAGGGATTGCCCCTTGATGATCTTGTCGTCCTCATCCTGCAGGGCATCCGTCGCCGAGCGCATATGTTTGAGCACGGTTTGCAAAAAACTGACTTCAAACTGACCGGCTGCAGCATCCAGCGCGGCACGCTGATCCGGGTTGCTTTTGATTTGCTGCAATTCATTGAGATCCTGATAAAAACCGGGATCCGAGCTAATTCTGGTCATGATAATCCTTAGATAACCACCAACTCACCTTCGAGGGCGCCAGCCTCATCAAGCGCTTGCAAGATGGCCATAACATCATCAGGGGTTGCACCGAGTGAGTTGACAGCCTTGACGATCACTTCCAAGGAAGTGCCATCCGGCCAGACAAACATGTTGTTACGTTCCCGATCGACCTGGATCTTGGAATTGGGGGTCGTCGTGGTCTGCCCGTTGGAGAAGGCGTTGGGCTGACTGACCGTCTGACTCTCGCCAATCGTCACCGTCAGACTGCCATGACTGACGGCAGCCTTGTGAACCTTGACCCCCTGCCCCATCACCACAGTACCGGTTCGGCTGTTGAAGACCACTTTCGGCCGTTCCTGACCCGGATCCACCTTGATATCTTCCAACAAAGCCATAAACGCGATGCGCTGGCTCTCGTCCCTGGGGGCTGCAACCTGAACCCGCCCGGCACTCACCGCTCGGGCAACCGGCCCCAGCTGATGGTTGATGGCGCGCTCCACATTGCGGGCTGTCTTGAAGTTGGGTTGGTGCAAATTGAGGGTCACTTCCGGCTTCTCGGCAAAATTGCTTACCACCTCTCGCTCGATGGTGGCACCGTTAGGGATAATCCCGGCCGTCGGCACGTTAATCGTGACCGATGAACCCGATTGCCCTTCCGCTTTCACACCGGCGACAACCAGATTGCCCTGCGCCACGGCATAGACTTCACCGTCGATACCACGCAGGGGGGTCAGCAGCAGAGAACCACCGCGCAGACTCTTGGCATCACCAATGGAAGTCACGGTCACATCGAGCAACTGCCCCTTGCCAGCCAAGGCGGGTAGCGTGGCCTGAACCGAAACGGCTGCCACGTTCTTGAGCTTGGGATCGATATCGTCCGGTAACTGCACGCCAAACTGCTTGAGCATGTTGGCCATGGATTGGCCGGTAAATTTGACCTGGCTTTTGTCACCGGTCCCGGAGAGACCAACCACCAGACCATAACCCACCAGCTGGTTGGTTCTCAGCCCCTGTACATCGGCAATATCCAGCAAGGCTCGTTTGGCCGGTGCGGCAGCCTGACTAAACAAGGGCAAGCAGAGACACAGCAGGGCGATAAACCATCTGTTCATGTGATTCCTCAAAATGGCGCAAACGCCGAGCTAAAGAAGCGGCCCAGCCACCCCATCTGGTTACTGTCGGCGAGGGCACCACGACCGGCATAGGTGATGCGGGCATCAGCAATGCGCTGGGACGAGATACGGTTGCTCTGGTCAATATCTTCAACCCGAACCATGCCGCCCAAGCGGATATATTCATCCCCCTGATTGAGGCGGATCCACTTTTCACCGCGGATCCCCAGCACACCGTTGGGCATCACTTCCGCGACCGTCACGGTTATGGAACCTGCCAGGGTATTTTGCTGGCTGGAGGTCGCACCGCCATCAAAATCCCGATCAGCACTGAGGGTTGCCCCCCAGTCGGGGCGCAGTTTACCGCCAATAGAGGGGGCCGGCACATTCATGCTGCTGTTTTTGCTCATGCTGGTATTGGCTTTCTTGCTCGACTGGGTACGCTCTTCCAGCACCACGGTGAGAATGTCACCAACACGGTAAGCTCGCCGATCCTGAAACAGGGTCATCATGTAGTTGCCACGATAGAGGCCACCATCTTCGCTCTGCGCAGCCGCGGTCACCTTGGGACGGGATGGCGCCCATTTCTCGTCACCTGGCTCGGGCGCCTGCAGCTCATAGGTGGCACAGCCGCCCAACAGCAATACCAACCAGATATAACGCAGCATCGACTTCATCATTACAGAGCCTGAGTGACAAACTTGAGCATCTGGTCGGCGGAAGAGACCACCTTGGCATTCATCTCGTAAGCCCGCTGGGTTGTGATCATGTCAACCATCTCCTCGACCACGTTCACGTTGGAGCTCTCCAGCGTGAATTGCTTGACGGCCCCCATCGCCTCTTCACCCGGTACACCTTCAATGGGCTCACCGGACGCGCCGGTTGCACGGTAGAGGTTGCCACCGAGGGCTTCCAGACCGGCCGGGTTGGCGAAATTGGTCAGGGTGATACGGCCCAGCTCGACGTTCTCTTGCTGACCGGGCAAAGATGCACTGACGGTACCATCCGTACCAATGGAGATCTTGGTGGCGTTATCGGGGATCTGGATCTGCGGCACCATGGGCAAACCATCCGCGTTAACCAGCTGCCCCTCGGCATTGCGATGCCATTGACCATTACGGGTATAGGCCGTCTCGCCATCCGGGCGCTCGACGCCGAAGAAACCGGCACCAACCACCGCCATATCCAGCTCCTGATTGGTATTCTGGAATTGGCCGGAGGTGAAGACCTTTTGGGTACCCACCACCCGCACACCATTACCCATCTGAATACCGATAGGCGCCAGATTCTGCTGATCCTGCTGGGCACCAGGCTGGCGCTGCACCTGATAAAAGAGATCTTCAAACGCTACCCGATCACGCTTGAAGCCGACCGTGTTCACGTTAGCCAGGTTGTTGGAGATACTGGACATCTTGGCATCTTGTGCCGACAGACCTGTTTTACTGACCCATAATGCTGCGTGCATTGTTATTCCACCTTGTTCATCAAGCCCAATCCATAAAGGAGTGGCCGGATACCGGACATCAGCCCGATATCGTCAATATCAACCCTGACCGGAAATCAATTTGGCCCCTTGACGAGCCTGATCATCCGCCGCTTTCATCAACTTGACCTGCAGTTCGAAATTGCGGGTCAATGACATGCTGCTCACCAATTCATCCACGGCATTGACGTTGGCCCCTTCCAAAAAGCCGGATGCCATTACCACCTGCTCGCTACTTTCGGCATCCCCCCCCTGGCGCATCCGGAACAGGCCATCGTGGCCTTTTACCAGCTCAGCCGGATCAGGATTGACCAGCTTCAGGCGGCCAACATCGAGCCGGGAGCCACCACCCGGAGGAGTGATGCTCAGGGTGCCATCCTTGCCGAAACTGATGTCACGATAAGCGGGCAGCACCAGCTCGCCCCCCTCCCCCAGCACCGGCCGACCATTGAGGGTCAACAGCCCGTCGGCATCGGCCTCCAGATTACCAGCGCGGGTATAAGCCTCTTTGCCATCAGGCGTCTGCACCGCCAGAAAACCCTCGCCACGAATCGCTACATCCAGCTTGCGACCGGTCTGCATCAGGGGGCCAGCTTTGAAGTTGGTCCCGGCCATCTCTTCTCTGGCCATCACTCGGCTCTGGTAACCATCGCCCGTCAGGGCATAAGCCGAAACCCGCTCAAAGTCAGCCCGAAAACCGGCGGTGTTGACGTTAGCCAGGTTATTGGCCCGGATTTGCTGGGCCATCAGGGTATGTTGTGCCCCGGACATGGCGGTGTAGATAAGCTTTTCCACGGGTTACCCTTAGAAGGAGTTGAACAGAACCTGGGTCATCTTGTCAGCGGAACTGATGGTCTTGGCGTTGGCCTGATAGTTACGCTGGGAAGTCATCAGGCTAACCAGTTCACCGGTCAGATCCACGTTGGAGCTCTCGTAGGCCCCGGCAGTCAACTGACCCATGGTGCCGGTTCCCGGCGCCCCGAGTACAGGCTGACCAGAACTGAAAGATTGCTGCCAGGTGGTGTTGTTGGTCTGCAGCAGACCATTGGGGTTGGCGAAGTTTGCCATGACCACCTGACCCTGCTTCAGGCTCTGACCGTTGGTAAAGGTGGCATAGACACCACCATCGGCATCAACCCGTATACCGGTCAAATCGCCAGCGGTGTAACCGTTGGACTGGTTGCGAGTGGCATTGAAATCGGAGGCGTACTGACTGACTCGGCTCATATCCAGTTGCAGGGCAATTGGAGAGGCACCCGCGGGTGCCAGCGCCAAATTGGCTGGAATGGTCGAAGCCCCCGTATCCAGCTTGCCATCAGCGGTGAATTTCATCTTGGCCCCGCCAGCAGGGCTGATATCAGTGCCATTGAATGTGTAATGCACGGCCCACTCATTGGGTGCCGTTTTGACAAAATACTGGGTGACGGTGTGCTCAACCCCGAGCGAGTCATAGACCTTACTAGACTGTGAATAACTAAAAGTTTCCGATTTCTTAGGATCAAAATTGTAAGGAGGTTTGGTATCAATCACACTGGCATCCGCCTTCAGGTTGGCAACGAACTCCAGCTTGTCGGATGCCTTGGCAGGCAGGCTGCCAGCTTTTACCTGAATGTCACCGATCACGCCGGATTGCAGCTCACCAGCGTCATTGGTGGTATAACCCTGCAGTCGGTTGCCATTGGCTGTTGTCAGATAATTATTCGGATCCCGCTGGAACATACCGGCTCTGGTATAAGAGGTCTGTCCGCTGCCATCTTTCAGCACAAAAAAGCCACTGCCAGAAATCGCCAGATCGAGCCCACGCCCGGTCCGCATCACATCGCCGTTGCGATCAAAGTTCTGAGAGACGTTGTTCATCTCGACACCGCCAGCCTGACCACCACCATAAATGGCGGCAAACTCGGCACGGCTGGATTTGAAGCCTGCGGTACTGGCATTGGCCACGTTGTTACTGATTACACTTAATTCCTGGTTCACGGCGCGCAGGCCGCTCAATCCGATACTGAAAGACACAGTGTCGCTCCTCTCTGATTACGCCGATTTACCGAACTGGATTGCACTGAACAACGGGACATCGCCCACACCGGCAACCTGCAGCATGATTTCACCCGTACCGGGCAAAGTGACGCGTTCCACCTTGCTGGCAACATAATTTTTGGATGTGATGGCAACCCCGTTGAGTGACGCCTTGACCTCGAAGCTGTACTCCCCGGCAGGCAGCTCCGGCAGTTCATAATCCAGACCACCAGCCTTGCTTTCACCCCAGCTCTTGGTCGCCACCAAAGTGCCGTGTTCGTCATACACCTTAAGCTCGACCTGATCGGCGGCCCCCGCCAGCTCGACCTGCCCGCGAATAGCTTTGTCATCACTCTTGGTGAGGGTCTTACTGGGTACCATCACCTCTTTGTCGATCAGATCCGTGCTCTGCAGTACCTGCTGGGTATCCATCATGTTGATGGACTTCTGCTGCAGAAGCTTCAGGCTCTCGACCCCTTCCACCATGCTGAACTGGGCCAGCTGGGTGACATATTGGGCCCCATCAAGCGGGTTGGTGGGATCCTGGTTCTGGATCTGTGCCACCATCATCTGCAGGAATTCGTTACGTAGCTGCATCCCGCTATTCTGGTTGGCTTGCGTTTCCTGAGCAGCACCGGCGCCATTGGTGGCGATCTTGGGGTCAGCAACAGCCTGACCCGTACCACGCGCCGTATCCAGACTGCTTATCTGTGGCAGACTCATGGCTTAGGCTCCCTGACCAAGACGCAGCAAACCTTGCTGCATACTGTTGATCCGGTTGATCACCTCTACCGAGGTTTCAAAACCGCGAGAGGCGCTCATCATGTCGGCCATCTCTTCCACCACGTTGACGTTGGAGTAGTAAACAAAGCCATCCTGATCGGCCATCGGGTTGGTCGGCTCCAGCCGTTTCTCGACCTGACGGTCGGACTGTACGATACCCGCCACTTGCACCGACGCAGCTCCGAGGCCATCGGCATCCTGAATCTTCTGATAGAGAGTGGAAAAAACCGGCTTGATGGCACGAAACGCGGCGTCTTCACTGGCGGCCGCGCTATCCACGTTGGCCAGGTTGGAGGCAACGGTATCCAGCCGCACGGTCTGGGCGCGCATGGCACTGCCGGCGATGTCATAAATCTTGTTGAACGACATGGTTAACGGCCCTCGATCGCCTTGGCGATCCCGGTAATCTTCATATTGAGGAAAGTGAGACTGGTCTGAAAATCGGTGGCGTTGTTGGCAAATTTGCCCTGCTCAACCCCCAATTCGGCGGTATTGCCATCCATGGAGACCTGATAAGGAATGCGATAGAGGGGGTGACGCATATCGTCACGCATGGCGCCCTGGCTGATGGCCTGACTCTCCTCGCCCGCAGCAACTTGCTGCGCGACACGGCCCAGAATCGTCTTATAATCGACATCCCGAGCCAGATAGCCCGGTGTATCCACGTTGGCCAGATTTCCCGCCAGAATACGCGCCCGCTCCGCCCTGACATCGAGGGCATAAGGGTGTACGCCGAGGGCGCTGTCAAATGAGATACTCATGCTTCATCCTTTATCGTTCACTCAGACCGGGGTTACCCTTATCAAGACTCATGCCAACCATGAAGATACCTAGTTTCAAGCGGTTACCATGCACCATCCGCCGCAAGCAGATGAGAAATGAGGAAGTGCGACTTCCCGTGTGGAAATGGAGCGGCATCCTCTGGCTACTGCTGAGCGCATTCGTGCACGGTGCCCCACAGGCGCAAAGCGCCATGCTTGAACAGTTGCTTGAACAAGATGCCCGCCAGAGTCTTGATGACTACATCACCCAGCAGGGATGGCCTGCAACTTCAGGAGAGTTTCGAGTCTGGCTTGCTCCTTCCGCCGAGCACCTTCCTCGCTGTCCCTCACATTCCCTCTCGTTACAAGCAGGTGGCCAGTATCGGCAACCCTGGGGACGACGCCCCTATCTCATCGAATGCACAGATCCCGCCTGGCAAGTGCGCGGGCGGGTAGAGGTCTCGCTACTGTTGCCGGTCTGGGTTGCTGCACGGGATATCGCAAAAGGTCAGGCCATCAGCGCCAGCGATCTGGTGGAGAAAGAGTTGGATGTCAGCCGCATACAGCGCGGGTTCACCCCGAGCAATCACTCCCTGCTGGGCCATAAAAGCAACCGGCATCTGAGAAGCGGGCAACTCATCGGTGAGCTGGACTTACAAAAAAGTTGGGCGGTCAAACAGGGGGAAGGGGTACTAATTCGTGCAGGGAAAGGTGAGTTCTCCGCCACAACCAGAGGGGAGGCCCTCGATAATGGCGCAATAGGCGACGGGATCAGAGTGAAAAATCTTAGCTCTGGCAAGCAGATACAGGCATGGGTGACTGATATAGGGGAAGTTGAAACCCGTTTTTGAACCAAGATCGCAATTTGATTCAAGTTCGACAAGCCTTGGGTCGCTTGTCATAAACAGACCATCAGGAATTTATGTTATGAAAATTACCCGTACTGACTCGCTCTATATTCAAAATCAGCCTGGCCGCAAACCGGATGTCACGACCAAGCCGGAAACCAGACCTGCACAGTCATCCGAAGCACGGATCAGCAGCACAGCACAGTCAGTAGCCAGCGCCCGCAGCCAGCTTGCCACCACATCCGACGTCGACATGGACAAGGTCAACGAGATCCGCAAAGCCATCAGTGAAGGCAAGCTGGAGATCGATCTGGATGCGCTGGGTCAGGCCATTCTGGATATGCATCGCCGATGAGCGTGGATACCAAGGCCACCGTCAAGGCATTGATCCTCGGGATCCAGCAGGATTACGGCCACTATACCGAACTCACCGCCCTGTTGCTGCGCCAGCATGCACTGCTGGCAAGCCATGATGTCGATGGCCTGCAAGTCCATAACGAGCAGCAGACAGCGCTGATGGCCAAGGTGACACAACAGGCAAAGTTACGCTGCCAGCAGCTGCAGACATTGGGCCTCAAACCCGATGAGAAGGGAATGGCCACCCTGATAGCCAAGCTGCCACTTCCCCTGCGCACCACGGTAGCCAATCAATGGCAACAGCTTGAACAGCTGCTGCACCAGTGTCTGCGCCAGAATGATCTCAATGGCCGCCTGCTGGCAGGCCAGATGGAGACGATTCATTCACTGTTGGGACAAGAGTCAGGTTATCGCGACCCGGACAGCATTACGGATTAACCTTCCGTCTTACTCTTTGCGGGTCAGGTGACGCAAACTCGCCAGCTCATCCAACTGCAGTTGATCCCGCCTCTCCTGCTGCTGGCGAGCAACATCATCACGCCGTGCCAGCAATAGCTCCAGCCCCTTGACCCGCCCGAACTGCCGGACAAGTTCCCCTTCGTGGCGCTCCAGATCCAGTCTGGCCAGCGCAGATTGCTGCACCTGATGGGAGAGCAAACGGCGCAACTGGCCATCCATCTGTTGCTTGTTTTGCCATAGCAAAGGGTGAAACTTGTCGGAACCGGGTCGCAGCGAGGAGATCACTTCCTGCAATTTGTGTGCTCGCTGCTCTTCCCGCAACGCCAGCTCCCGCAAACGCTGACGCTCGGCGCCAAGATTTTCCAGCTCTTCCTGTTGCAACCCCAGATAAGACTTCAGCATAACGAATCCTTATCCCTGCCCCAGCACCTGATTGAGACCAACCATCACCTGTTCAAAGGCCATCTCTTCATGCAGGCCTTGCTGCAGGAATGCGGCAATCCCCGGATAACGTTGAACAGCTTCATCCATCTGCGGATCGGCCCCGGGTTGATAACCGCCCAGTGGCAGTAGCTCACGCACCTGCTGATAGCGTCCCCATAGCTGGCGCAAGGTGACCGCCAGCTTTTGCCATTCGGCAGGTACGACTTGCGGCATAACCCGACTGACCGAGGCACCGATATCGATGGCGGGATAGTGGCCCTCTTCCGCAAGACGGCGGGTCAGCACGATATGGCCATCGAGAATGGCGCGCGCCGCATCGACCACCGGCTCCTGTTGGTCATCTCCTTCCGCCAGCACTGTGTAGAACGCACTCAGACTGCCATCCGGATGTGTGCCGTTACCGGCTCGCTCCACCAGCTGGGTCAGCATGCTGAATACCGAGGGCGGATAGCCCCGGGTCGCGGGGGGTTCACCGATAGCCAACGCAATTTCCCGCTGCGCCTGGGCATAGCGAGTCAGTGAATCCATCAGCAGCAGCACATCCTGCCCCTGCTCACGGAAATACTCGGCAATCCGGTGGCATAGCTGGGCCGCTCGCAGCCGCATCAGGGGAGATTGATCCGCTGGCGCCGCAATGACCACGGCGCGAGCCAGACCATCGGCCCCCAGACTGTGTTCGATGAATTCGCGCACTTCACGGCCCCGCTCACCAATCAGTCCCACCACCACAATCTGGGCTGCGGTATTGCGGGTCATCATGCCCAGCAACATACTCTTGCCGACCCCCGAGCCGGCGAACAGCCCCAAACGCTGGCCCTTGCCAACCGTCAGCAGGCCATTGATGGCGCGGATACCGACATCCAGCGGTTCGCGTACCGGAGTTCGCAATAGCGGATTGGGGGGAAGAGCAAACAGGGGGACACTGTCACCAACATCGGGTAACGGCTGCCCGTCGAGGGGCTGCAGCAGGCCATCGAGTACCCGCCCCAGCAGATGACGACCAAGCCGAACGGTTTCCTCTCCATCGATCGGTTCGACCTGAGCTCCCGCGAAGAGGCCACTCATCGGCTGCAGCGGCATCAGGTAAGAGATCTCCCGGTTAAAACCGACCACCTCGGCCAGCAAGGGGGCGCCACTTGCCGTGCTGACACGACAACGCTGCCCCATCACCAGTTGGCAACCGACTACCTCGAGAGTCAAGCCGGTCACTCGCACCAACCGTCCAAAACGACGAAACGCGGGCAGTTCATCCAGATTATCCAGCGCACTGGTCAGTGCCTGCTGCAAGGCTTCATGCATCTTGCGGTACGTCCAGCGAGCTGTTGAGCTGTTCGATGCAGGTTGCCAGACGGGAGCTGGTGCTTACCTCGACGACGGCAGCGCGCGTTTCGATTCGGGCATCGCCTACCCCAAGTGCTGCATCCACTTGCAATGGCCACCCTTCGCAGCGAGTCACCCCCTGCTCGGCGAGTCGCTGTCGATCTCCCTCATTGAGATAGATCACCAGCTCTTCCGACTCACTCGGCAAGGTAGCCAGCGCCTGCTCGACCTGATTCATCACCTGCTGCGGATTGAGGGTGAACTCGGCCATGATGACCCGCTTGGCCACCTGCGCCACCAGCTGGGCAATCAGCTCTTTCTGCGCGGCCATCCGGGCCCGGCTCAGTGACTCCCACTGCTCTTGCAGCTTGGCAAACGGCACCATTGCCTGTTCGAAGGCGGCTCGCCCCTCCGAAAGGCCCTGAGCAAACCCGCGGGTTTGCCCTTGTTGCAAACCGGTACTCTCGCCTTCCTGCAGGCCGCTGGTCAGCCCTTGCTGATAGCCGGCCTGATAACCTTCGTCATGACCTTGCTCCAGCCCCTGCTGATAGCCGAATTCAAACTGTTCTTGCTGACTCCGGGCCTCTTCCCCACTCTGACCGAGCGCAGGGAAACGATACAGACGGGTCGCCCCAGGCATCAATTTGCGCACATTGTGACTCATGAATGCCTCCTGTTAACTGACGGTGGGCTCTTCGAACAGCTGGAACTCGATCTCGCCCTGCTCCACCAACTCGCGGACCAGTTGCATGACCTCTTCCCTTGCCTGCTCGACCTTGCGCAAAGAGACACTGCCCTGGTTCTGGATCTGATCGTCCAACGCCTGAGCCATCCGCTTCGGCATGGCACCCAACACCACCTTGCGGAAGCTGGTTTCGGTGTTCTTGAGAGCCAATGCCAGCAATTCGCTGGGCAGCTCCTGCACCAACCGTTGCAAGGTGTCGTCGCTCTGACGGCGCAACGCCATGAAATCGAACATGTTCTTCTCAATTTCAAGCGCCATGTCACCATCGTGTTCCCGCAACAGGGAGAGCATCTGCTCCTTGTCACCCTGATAACGGTTGAGAATATCGGCTACCTGCCGCACCCCGTTTACCTTGGCACCGGATTGATCCGCCACGTAGGTGAGACAGCGATCCAGTGTCAGCCTGAGTTCGCCCAGCACATGTTCACTGACACTGCTGAGACTGGCGACGCGCACCAGCAAATCGTCATGCACCGAGCCGGGCAAGGCATCAAGCACGGCGGACGCAGTCTGGGGCGGCAGGAAGGCCAGCAGCACAGCCTGCATCTGGGGATGCTCGTTGCGGAAGAAACGGGCAAGCACATCGGCAGGTACCCACTGCAGACGCTGGATATCCTGGCTCATCACATCGCCGTACAGACTGTCGAGCAGACTACGGGAGAGTCGTTGCCCCAGAGCAAGATCGAGCGTCTGTTCCAGATACTCCCGTGAAGCGCTGCCAATTCCGCTCTGCTCACGGTAGTGATTGAAGAACTGCTGCAACGTCCACTTTGCCTCCATCGAACTGACGCCAGAGAGAGAGGCCATCTTGGAAATCAAACGCTGCACCTCGTCGCGGGAGAGCTTTTGCATCACCTTGGCCGCAGATTCGGTCCCCATGCTCAGCAACAAGATGGCGGCCTTCTCAAGGTTGTCGATATCGATATCGACGGCACTCTGATTCAAGTTAACGCTGTTCATTGCCACTCACCCATGCTCTGACAACCTCCGCCACCCGGGCGGTATCTTTTTCAACCAGCAACTGCAAATGCTTGAGCTGAACCTCCAGCTCGGATCCAGGTTCCGGCAACGACTCCATATCGAGTGACGAGAACTGGGGCTCCATCTTGTTGTCAGTACGGATCAGACTATTTGAAAGAGCAGACGTCAGCTGGGGATCATCGTCATCCCTGCGCATGGACAATCCGACTGTGGGCTCCAGCTCTTCTTCCGTCTCACCCATTTCCATATCCGGCTGCTGTTGGGTACGAACCAGATGTTTCACCAACGGACGAATACCGAAGAAGACCAGTGTCAGGCCAAGCAAACCGCCGACCAGATAACGCAGGGAGTCTTGCCAGTAAGGGGTCTCCCACCAACTGGATTCGGGAGCGGCTACTTGTACTGCACCATTGAAATCGAAGGCCTGCAGACTAATTTGATCGCCACGTGACTCATCGAAACCGACTGCACGCTCTACCATCTGACGGATCTGTTCCAATTGCTCGGCACTCCAGCCACCTTTCGGAGCAATCTGCTGGTTAAGCAGAATGGATACGTTAATTCGTTCCAGACGTCCCTGCTGGTAACGGGTGTGCACTATGGTGCGACTGTTTTCGTACTGCTTGCTGACTTCCTGACGCTCGGTACGAGTGTCATTCTGTTGTGTCGCGGTATTGGCATTGCCTTTGTCAGCACCAGCCTTTTCATCTTTTGCCGCCGTTTCAGGCGGGCGGTTGGATAACGCCCCCGGGATCCCCATCGCCAACGCATCGATGGTCTTGTCTGACTTGTTGGACTCGCGAGTCACCACACCTTGCGGATCGAGCTGCTGCTGGGTCTCTTCGACAGCGTTGAAGTTAACGTCTGCCGCAATCTGCACCTTGAAATTGGTGCTGCCCAGCATGGGATAGAGCATGTCATTGGCACGCTGACGAATGTATTGTTCCAGCTTGCGGACATACTCCATCTGTTGAACGCTCTGCTTGCCAAAACCGACCTTGTCCCCCAGCTCTGCGCTGAGCAACTGGCCGGATTGATCAACCACAGTGACGGCACCGGGCTTCATTCCGGAGATACTACCTGCTACCAGGTTGGCAATCGCCTCGACCTGACCCGCTTCGATGGATTGGCCCGGTTGCATATCGAGCATTACCGATGCGCTGGGTTTCTCCTCATCGCGCCCCACGAACAACGTGCGTTTCGGAATAGCCAGATGAACGCGGGCACTGCGCACGGCATCGAGGGCTATGATGGTACGGGCCAGCTCCCCTTCCAGGGCATGACGATAACGCGCCCCTTCCATAAATTCGCTGGTACCCAGTCCGGTTACGTTGTCCAGCCCTTCCAGACCAGACGGCATGGCTGCACGCACCCCTCGTGCAGCAAGCGCCATCCGGACATGAGCAAGCTGGTTTTCAGGAACCAGTACCTGACCAGTACTCTTTTCCAGACGGAAAGGCACCTGCTCTTTCTCCAGCATCTCCATGATGTTGGCGGTATCGTATAGCTCCTGTTTGCCATACAGGGGTACATAGTTTTTGCTGGAGGTCCACAGGATAACGACTATGGTGCCTGCCACAATGGCAGCCAGCAGAGCAATGGTCAGGATCGATTTGTTGTCACGGGAGAGGGTACGCCAGTTGCGTAATCCCTCTTGTAGCCTGATTTTGAGCGAATCAGGGGCTGCCCCCTGAGGAGACGTTACCAGTTCAGTCATCTGTTACCTCAGAGCGGCATGCGCATAATGTCGTCAAAACCGGTCATCAGCTTGTTGCGAACCTGCATCAAGGCTGAAAAACTCAAGCCGGCTTTTTGACTCGCCACCATGGCGCCCACCAGATCATCGCTCTGCCCAGCATCAACCGATGCCATTAATTTTGACGCGACATTCTGCTGTTCATTGACACGCCCGACCACATCCCGCATGGCATCGGTAAATGATGCTCCCGACAGATCATTGGATTCGATAGAAGGGGTCTGACTTGCGACACGCTGCATCTCCTGCATCTGCTGCAGTAGCGTCACCTGTGATGACATCATCTGAATCTTCACTCTTTATCCCTCTGCTTGAATCTGCTGTTCAATATCAATGCCTTGCTCACGCATCGCCGCAAGCTTGTAGCGCAATGCCCGGGTTGTCATGCCCAGTGCATCGGCTGTGCGGGTACGATGGCCACGAAAGCGGCGCAAGGTCTCTAATACAAATTGGAACTCGGCATGCCGCCGGGTTTCACTCAACCCCTCCGGAACATGCCACGCCTCTGATTCAACCATTTCTGGCTCTGCCACACAGTGTGGCAGCATCAGATCGACCGCTTGAATATGCAAACCACGCGCCATAATTAATGACCGTTGAATGACATTATCCAGCTCTCGTACATTTCCTGGCCATTCATATGACAGCAATAGCTGACAGGCACGTTCACTCAGGCGATAGCCCCGCTGGGATGCATAACGTTCAATAAAGTAGTTGGCCAGCGGAATAATATCGTCAGGGCGCTCCCGCAATGCGGGCCAATTCATCGGCAATACATCCAGACGATAGAAAAGGTCTTCACGAAACAATCCATCGGCAACCAGTTTACGCAGATCTTTATTGCTGGCGGCAATGATTCGAACATCAAGAGCAATCGTTTGATTGCTGCCAAGTCGCTCAACTTCTTTTTCTTGCAGCACCCGTAATAATTTTGCCTGCAGGTTCAAAGGAAGCTCTGATATTTCATCCAGCAACAAGGTTCCCCCCTGTGCCAACTCAAATTTGCCGGGCTGGGCAGAAACAGCACCGGTAAATGCACCTTTATTGTGGCCAAAAAGAATTGACTCAAGCATTGCCTCAGGAATGGCTGCACAATTAATCGCCAAAAAAGGTTTTTCCGCTCTGGCAGACATTTCGTGAATATAACGGGCTAACCGCTCTTTACCTGTTCCTGACTCACCACCAATCAGAATGGTGGCAGAGGTTTTGGCTGCTCGTCGGGCCAGTTGCAACACCTGCAGGCTCATGGGAGAAACGGCGATAAGATTAGGGATTGCCTGACGAAGGCGTAAAGCACCACGGACAGCATCGAGCAATTGCTGGGGGCAGAAGGGTTTGACTATATAGTCGATAGCTCCGGCACACATGGCCTCAGCAGCAATGGCTGCCTGATGTTCATTGACAATAATGACACAATCGAGACCATTGAATTCACGCAGAATACGCGGCCCGAGCTCGGTCATGGCATCCATGTCGAGCAGGATCAAATTGACATTATCATCAGCGATAATGCCCTTTGATTGTTTAACAGAATTTACACTTGATACCCTGAATCCCTCTATGGACAAGGCCTGTTTGACATCATTTTCAACCGTTAATACTGGCTGTATCAATAATATATGTGGTGTGGAACTGCGACTACACACCCCGACTGTTGTATTTATGGATAATCCCGAAAACATAGAAGTCTGACACCTGTTACAGTGGATAGAACAATCAATAAAAATGGAGAGTCAGACACAAAGGCGCTGTACAAAATCACACCAAAAAGGGCGTGATTTTGTTTAGATATGGTATCAAGGATATGTCCAGATACACCTTGGTAACCCCGCTGTCATTAGCTTTCCTGCTGTTAGACCGGAGGCTTTGCGTCCTGACTTTTCAGTTCAGTTTGCCCTTATCATGTGATAGTCCGAAACCGGACGAAACGGCCAGAATGTTCAATTGACCGTGAAGTAACACATTGTATTGTCTTTTTTGTTATTTATACTGCACACATTGCTGCGTCAAATTTCGCCACATAATATAGTATTCATACGGCAATTCAAGCCAAATGCGGAAAAACCACTTCCCCTCAGGGCATTAATTAAGCACATATCAACCCAGCGAACCAATTACTTCCACACGTAACTCTTCCGGTATTTCGTTATAAGAAAGCACTTTGAGGCCTTTTGCAAATGACCGAGCATAACGAGCCATCAACGGTCTCAGTTGCGGCATAACAACCAACACAGGGGCATGTCCCAACTGCTGCAACTGCTCCTTCACCAACGGCATATTTTGCTGCAATTGGGCCAGCAGTTGTGGATCAACCGGGAAGCTGTCCAGCTGGATTTTGCCCTGCTGTTGTGACTGATTCATTGCAGCCAGCAAGGTCTGCTCAAGGCGATCATCCAGCGTAAACGTAGCCAGCACATCGCGATTACCAATGGCCTGCCGCACAATCTGGCGCTTCAAGGCACAGCGCACATCAGATGCCAGCAAGACAGGGTCTTTGGTCAGCTCGCTCGCATCTAGCAGCGTCGTGGCAACGGTTCGTATATCGGTAAGACTGACCTGTTCCTTTAGCAATTGACGAAAAACTCTCAATTGCTGCATCTGGGTCAGCGCCAGATTGAGCTCTTCAGCCAACCGGGGGGACTGACTGGCGAGGTATTGGCCCAGCTTGCCCACTTCATCGTGACCAAACAACGCATCAAGTTGTTCACGCAACAGCTTGCTGGCGTGAGTGGCAATCACGGTGGCCGAATCCACCACCGAGTAACCAAGATTAAGGGCCTTGGCCTTTTGCTCAGGGGAGATCCAGACCGCACTCATGCCGTAGGCCGGGTCCTGGGTCAGCTCGCCATCGAGCGCACCATAAGTCTCACCACTGCTGATGGCCATCAAGCGCTGGCAATCCACATTCCCCATCGCCAACGCGACACCGGACAACTTGATCCGGTACTGATCCGGCTGCAACTGCAGATTGTCGCGCACCCGTATCTCGGGGAGCAGAAAACCGTACTGCTCGGAGAGGGTTTTGCGGATCCCGCGCACTCGTGCAAGCAGTTCAGCCCCTTTATCCGTTTCCGCCAATGGCACCAGACGATAACCAAGCTCGATGGCGACCGTATCGACTGGCGGCAAATCCTGCCACTCCAGTGCCTGCTGTTCAGGCTGAATCATTTGACGAGTCAGCTCTTGCGCAGCATCCAGATCCGGCACATTGACGGCTCGTTTGCTGACACTCCAGCCAGTCCAGGCCAGTACAGCTGCGAAACTGAGGAATGCGAGCATCGGCATCCCGGGCACCAGACCCAGGATCAGCATGATGGTTGCAGAGGTATAGATAACGCGAGGCGATGCCAGGATCTGCTGACCTACCTGATCAGCCATCTCACCCTCATCGCTGACCCGAGTCACGATAATAGCCGCAGCAGTCGACATCAGCAGGGACGGGATCTGGGCAACCAGACCATCACCAATGGTCAGCAGTGCATAGCGCTGGAAGGCCTCCGCGACGGGCAAGGCATGCTGGAAGATACCGATGGCCAACCCACCCACCAGGTTGATGATCAGCACCAACATGCCAGCTATCGCGTCACCACGAACGAACTTGGAAGCACCATCCATTGCACCATAGAAGTCTGCTTCTCGTGCGATCTCCTCACGGCGAGCCCTGGCCTGATGCTGATCCATGGTGCCGGCATTCAAGTCGGCATCGATGGCCATCTGCTTGCCGGGCATAGCATCCAGAGTGAAGCGGGCGGATACTTCCGAAATCCGCTCACCACCCTTGGTGATCACCACAAAGTTGATGATCATCAAGATCACGAAGACCACCAGACCGACGACATAGTTGCCACCGATCACCACTTCACCGAACGCCTGAATGACCTTACCGGCCGCTTCATGCCCTTCATGACCGTGCAGCAACACCACACGGGTAGAGGCCACGTTCAGCGACAGCCGCATCAGGGTGGCAACCAGCAACACAGTTGGGAATACCGAGAAATCGAGTGGTCTGCGGGCCGAGACGGATACCAGCAACACCAGTACCGCCAACACGATGTTGAAGGTAAAGAGCGCATCCAGCAGCCAACCGGGCAGAGGCAGGATCATCATGGCCAGAATGGCCAATAACATCAGCGGAATTGCGGTATAGGATTGGGTGAATACACGCCAGTTCACAACTTACCTCTCAGGTTGACGTAACTCGGGCGGTACATATAACGGGGCAAGAGGGGTCGGTTTCCTCCCCTTGCCTGCCTCATACGCCCTTAACTGCAATACATGGTTCAATACATAGGCAACTGCCGTGTACAGCCCTGCGGGGACTTCCTGATCCACCCTGGTCGAGTGATAGATGGCTCGCGTCAACTCGGGCAAGCTCATCACCATCTTGTCATGCTGTTTGGCGACCTGACGGATCCGCTCGGCCATGCTGTCGACCCCTTTGGCAATCACGAAAGGGGCATTGGCACGAGTCGCATCATATTTTATGGCCACCGCATAATGGGTCGGGTTAACGATAATCACATCTGCCTGCGGTACCCGCTGCTCGATACGCGCACGAGCAAGCATTCCCTGTACCTGGCGGATTTTGGCCTTGATCTCGGGACGCCCTTCGCTGTTCTTGTGCTCATCCTTGACCTCTTGTTTGGTCATCCTGAGCTGCTTGTTAAGCGACCAACGCTGATAGGGCACATCCAGCACGGCAATCAGCATCTGAACGCTCCCCAGCAAAATAAATGCCTGGGAGAGGATCCGTAGCGCCTGCTCGAGGGCCGCCTGAGGGGGCATCCGGTTCATCATCAACAAGGAAGGCCATTGATGATTTAACATCAACGCCAGCGTGCCGCCGATCAGCGTCACCTTGAGCAGTGACTTCAGCAACTCCATCAGGCTGTTCTTGGAGAACATGCGCCCCAGCCCCTTCAAAGGGTTCATCTTCTCGCCACTGGGTAGCAGCTTTTTCCAAGTCAGCGCCATACCGCCCGGCACTATGCTGAGCAACACCAGCATCAGAGCCAGAAAACCAAACAGGGGCAGCAGCACCCACAGCATGTTTATGAGCGCTTCACCCAACCAATGGATCATCATCTGCGGGTCACGGGCACCTTGCCAGTCAAAACGCTGCGGACGCTTCATCAACTCGGCAAAGAACTGGCCAAACCCCGGCACCATCCACTGCATCACCAACCCGCCAAGCAGCAGCAAACCGGCAGAACTGAGCTCTTTTGAGCGGGCGATCTGCCCCTCATCTCTCGCTTTCTGGCGTTTCTGGCTGGAGGCCTCTTCGGTTTTGTCCTGTGCGCTGTTCTGACTCATGCCGGGGTCAAGCCTCGCAGCTGTTCAAGCACATGGGTAACCAAATCCAGATAACGGGAGGGCACACCACTGATGGAGAGCGCCATGGTGAGCAATCCGAGCAACAGGGTCATGGGAAAACCGAGAGAGAAGATATTGAGCGAAGGGGCGGTCCGGTTCATCACCCCGAAGGTCAGGTTAACCATCAACATGGCGACAACGGCAGGCAACGTCAGCAACAGGGCTGCACCGATAGACCAACCAAACAACCCGATCACACCTTTCATATCGATCAGATCCAGAGATGAACCCGGCGGCCAGCTACGCAGGCTCTGCACCAGAATATCCAGTACCACCAGATGGCCATTCAGCCCCAGAAAGAGCAAGGCGCAAAACACCATCATGACCTGACTGATGATGGGGGCAGAATCCCCGTTGACCGGATCATTCATCACCGCCATCGCGAGCCCCATCTGCATGGAGAGGATCTGCCCCGCTGTGGTCATCACCATATAGAGCAGCTGGACACACAGACCAAACAGCAAACCAAACAGCAGCTGCTCCACCGCTAGGACAAGCGCACCGGCACTGAAAGGATCGACAACCGGCATATCCTTCATCATGGGGGCGAGCAGCAGGCTGATGATGAACGCCAGCATCAGGCGAACTTGCGCAGGCACCCGGGTATCCCCAAAGACCGGCATCACCCAGAATGCCATGCCGATCCGGATAAACGGCCACCACCACTGTCCCAACCATGCGGTCAGGTCAGCAGCACTGAGTGACAGCAGCGAATTCATCCGATAAACCCGGGGATTTTAAGAAAAAGATCCTGAAACAAAGTGGTGATCTGCGACAACAGCCAGTTACCCGTAAAGATAAGGGTCATCAGAGTCACGATAAAACGGGGAAGAAAACTGAGCGTCTGCTCCTGGATCTGGGTGGCCGCCTGAAAAATACTGACCACCAAACCTACGATCAGGCCCGGTACAATCAGCACCGAGACCATGGTCACCACCAGATTGACCGCGCCACCAACCAGGGCAACGCTCTGCTCAGGGGTCATATCAGCCTCCCCCACCAAAGCTGGCAGCCAAGGTGCCGACGGTCATCGACCAGCCATCGACCAGCACAAACACCATCAGTTTGAAGGGTAACGAGATGATCAGCGGTGAGAGCATCATCATCCCCATCGCCATCAAGACGCTGGCGACCACCAAATCGATCACCAGAAAGGGGATAAATAGCATAAAGCCAATCTGAAATGCGGTATTCAACTCACTCAATACAAACGCGGGCAACAGCACCCCGAAAGGCACATCCTCTTTGGCGACCGTAGTTGGTTCGCCAGAAATACGCAGCATCTGCTCCAGATCCGGTTCACGGGTCTGGGCCAGCATGAATTTGCGCAGGGGCTTTTCTGCCTTGGCGATCCCCTCTGACAGGGTTATTTCATTCTGGTCATAAGGAACAAACGCATTCTGATACATGTCCGTCCAGACCGGTCGCATAATCACCACAGTCAGGATCAGACTGATGCCGATCAGCACCCGGTTGGGAGGACTCTGCTGCAGGCCAAGTGCCTGTCTCAATATGGCCAGCACGATGATGATCCGGGTAAAACTGGTCATCATCAGTAACAAGGTCGGGAGCAGACCCAGCAGGGTCATGAAGAAGAGGATCTGCAACTTGATGTTGTAGTCCTCCCCCCCTGAAGCGCCTGGTGATACCGAGAACAGGGTCATGTCCGCCCCCCAGCCGGGCAGCGAAAATAACAGCAGCGTCAGCAGCAGATAGCGCATCAGTCGTCCATGCCGCCCAGCAGGTTGGTATCGATGACATCAACCAGGCGCAGACCATATTTGCCATTCACGACGACGACTTCGCCCTTGGCAAGCAGACGGCCATTCACCCGCACATCCAGCGGTTCACCCGCCAGCTTGTCCAGTTCAATGACAGCCCCCTCCTCGACGCGCATCAAATCGCCGAGCGGCACTTCGGTACTGGCCACTTCCAGCGTCACCTTGACCGGGATCTGGCGAAAGAAGGAGAGATCCCGTTGTTTGCTGCTACTGGTGGGGGCCAAGTAGTCTGCGGCGCTAGGCATGCTGATGTCGTCACCAAACAATTGATCCAGTCCATCCAGATCCAGCGGATCATTCATATTGTGCTCGCTCATGATTCAATTTACTCCTCTACAACCGTCGCAACCTGATAGACCAGGCTGCCTTTGTGTTCTGCGATTCGTCCACTGAAGCAGGGACGGCTGCCAATCAGTGCTGGCACCACCTCAGGCAAGTCCAGTGACAGCACATCACCCACCTGGAGACACTCAAGATCCGCCAGCGTCATGGACAATTGGCCCATCACCACCCGCAGACGTACCGGGACATGAGTCAGAGCCTGTTCCAGCTGACCTGCCGGCAATGAATGACTGACCGGAGAAATGGACTCCTCGGGGGGAAGCAACCACATCTGCCAGTGATGAGTGCAATTACCTGCCTGCAGGGTTGCCTGCGTGGTCCAGAGCTGACAGTGGGCGATGGAATCCCGTGGCACGACATGCAACTGCCACTTCAGATCCCCCAACCCCAGACAAGCACACCAGATATCAACCTGATACTGGCAAAGCCGCAATAACAGCCGCTGTTCGGTATCGGTCAGCCCTTTGCCAGACTGAACATGCTCCTCTTTTTGCTGCAAGGTGCCGCCGAAAAAGAGGACCGCAAGACGATAGATGACCAGAGGTGCGATCGAGAAATAGACGGCGCGCTGTGGTTCAAGCGGACTTCTCGCTTCGACCCAGATATGAGCGTCATCTATCTCTGCCGGACCGGAAAAGGCGAACTCGCCATAATTCAGTTCGCACTCCGCACTATTGAACAGCTGGGCCATACAACTCGCAGCTTGCAGGGAAAATGTGCTCAACTGGCCATTGACCTGCTTTAAACGGGCGTGGTTTAACCGCTCGACACCCAACAGATCATAATGAGGCAGGGTTCTGCCCCGTTCTGCGCTAAGCAGCCGGGAAGGTGTGAGCATTGCGCTGCTTGATGACATTAATAATCCACCTTAACCATTTCATCTCGCCTTACTGCCACAGGGTCGCTCATCAGGCCAGCAGTGTGATAGATACAGACAGTCCAGCCGACGTATATCGACCAAAAAGGGTGAGAACTTTATTACAAATTTCAGAAAGCCGCCATGCGGTGCATCTCGGCGTGAATAATAAAAATCCCGGTGCCGTTAGGCACCGGGATTTTAGCGTGACGGTTCACGCGGAATGAGGTCGGAGTCGGCCTGTAAGCCGGGTTCTGTACCGGGTTGCCCCGGGTAGCAATCATTCCTCTAGGCCAGCAATCGCTCGCTGGCTCAAGCAACCTACCCGCCCCCAACGCGGGCCGCGCCAATAGGGGCCTATTTGGTCTTGCTTCGGGTGGAGTTTACCGTGCCACGAACTGTTGCCAGTCGCGCGGTGCGCTCTTACCGCACCCTTTCACCCTTACCTGATCCCTTGCGGGCCATCGGCGGTCTGCTCTCTGTTGCACTGGTCGTAGGCTCGCGCCCCCCAGGCGTTACCTGGCACCCTGCCCTGTGAAGCCCGGACTTTCCTCCCCTCCGCCCGTCTGTCCCGAGGGACACAACGACGAAGCAGCGATTGCCCAGCCAACTCCGAGGCGCGGATTATAGCCTTGCGATATGCACGGGGTAAACCGGCAATTCCCGTTTACAGCCATTTATCGCGCTTTGGCCCCCGTTTACAGGCTGACTGCTTATCGATATGGGGGATTGCACAGGTCAGAAAACAGTCTGCTGGCCTATTTCATCGGCTCAATAGTGCTCGAGACCATATTTGTAGAGGGCATTCTTCTTCACGCCGTGGATCTCGGCAGTCAGGGCGGCCGCTTTTTTCAGTGGCAGTTCGGTCACCAGCAGTCCCAGAGTGCGGATCGCCTCGGCAGGCAGATCCTCTTCATCTTTGGAGGCGCCCGCCACGACCAGCACGATCTCGCCGCGGCAACGGTTGTCATCCTCACCGAGCCAGGTCAGCATTTCAGAGGCTGGCAGACCGTGGATCGACTCGAAGGTCTTGGTCAGCTCGCGGCACACCACCACCTGACGCTCGCCGAGAATGCGAGCAATCGCTTCCACTGTATCCTGCACACGGCGCGGGGATTCGTAGAACACCAGCGAGCGGGTGTCTTCGATAACGGCTTGCAGACGATCATCGCGACCCTTGCTCTTGGCGGGCAGGAAGCCTTCAAAGGCAAATCGATCAGTGGGCAGACCGGCAGCGCTCAGGGCGGTAATGGCGGCACAGGGGCCGGGCAACGGCACCACTTTGACCCCGGCTTCACGACAGCGGGTGACCAAGTGATAACCGGGGTCGCTGATGAGCGGAGTGCCGGCATCGGAGACCAGCGCAACACTCTTGCCCTCTTTGATCCGGCCGATCAGTACATCGGCCTTCTGCTGCTCGTTGTGATCGTGCAGGGCGAAGGTCGGCACCGAGATTTGGTAGTGGCTGAGCAGGATACCGGTATGACGGGTATCTTCAGCTGCCACCAGATCGACACTGCGTAAAATGTCCAATGCACGCTGGGTGATGTCCGCCAGATTGCCGATCGGAGTGGGGACTATATACAGGGTTGGGATGTCACTCATGGGATCTCCGAGTGCCCCGACAATTGTGTCGCCATATTGGCCCGTTTACACTATGGGGAACTTCAACACTGGTCGGGGAATGAACTTGAACCGGGTTACAAAGCAGCTAAGTGTATCACGACTCTTCGGCATCATACTCGCGGCAGTACTGCTCGCCGCCTGTGCGTCGGAGCCCAATCAACCGTCAGGGCAGTCAGGCATGCCCTCTGCGTTCTCCAATCTGACCAAGAATGCCCAGTGGTATCTTGAGCAGGTGGACCCGGCCAAGCCGGCCGAGGCCTTTACCTGGCAGATGCTGGCGGCACGCAGCTATCTGGCGCTGGGCCAGGCCAAACCGGCCTCGGCACTGTTCCAGCAATTGCAGAAGCAGGCCAAGGACCCCGCCCAGAAGGCACAGTTGCAACTGTTGCAAGCCCATCTGTTGCTGGCACAAGGCCACGCCAATCAGGCGCTGATCCTGCTGGAAGGCAAACCCGAGGTGGTGCTGGATGCCGATACCCAGAAGGATTGGTATCGCCAGCGCGTGGTGCTACAGCTCGACATCAACAACAAATTTGGCGCAGCCAAGTCGTTGATTGCACTGGAGCCCTACCTCAATCAGAGCGAGCAGGCGACCAACCATCAGCAAATCTGGTCGTTGCTCAAAAGCATGACCCCCTCCACCCTGCAAGCACTGGAAGAGGCTCCGGCCCCTGATGTGACCACCGGCTGGTTGCGACTGGCGGCACTGGTCAACGAGTTTGGCGCCCAGCCGAACCTGCTGGCCCGCCAGCTGGCAGGCTGGAAGCGTGACTTCCCCAACCATCCGGCCCAGAAAGATATGCCGGCAGGATTGGGCGATCTGGCGGCCACTGCCAGCACCTCGGTGCAACAGATCGCTGTGCTGCTGCCCCTCTCAGGCAATCTGGAACCGCAGGGCGCCGCCATCCGTAACGGTATGCTGATGTCTTATAAGGAAAATCAGGGGCAATTCACCCTGAACTTCTACGACACCCAGAGCAAGTCGACCGGCGACCTTTATAAGCAGGCGATTCAGGAAGGGGCAGACATGATCATCGGCCCGCTGCTGAAAGACAGGGTCGAGGAGCTGCTCAAGGCCAATCCGACCGTGCCGGTACTGGCGCTCAACGAGCTGGACAAGCCGGTCGTCAACGACACCACCTACTACTTCTCCCTCTCTGCCGCCGCAGATGCCGCGCAGGCAGCCCAGTACCTTTACACCCAGGGCTACCGCAAACCGCTGCTGATCGCCGCCCAGGGGCGGATCGGTTACAGCAGTATCAAAGCGTTCGAGCAGAGCTGGGCCACCCTGAGCCAGGATAAGCCGGTCGTTGCCACCTTCGGTGCCCGCAACGAAGTGCAGGGGATGGTCAAGAATGCCCTGAGCGGCCGCTCTACCGCCCGAGCTGGCGAGGTAGTGCAACTCTCTGATGCCGCACCACGCAGCATCGATGCCGTTTATGTTGTGGCCAACAGCCTGGAAACCCGGATGATCAAGCCCTACGTGGATGTCTCGGTCAATCCGATGGGCAGCCTGCCCATCTACACCAGCTCCCGTGGCTACGACAGCGCCGCCACCGAGGTCGCCTCCGAGCTCAACGGCATGCATATCGCCGATATGCCGCTGCTGCTGGGCGGCTATGAGAAACAACGCGAGCAGATCGCCCTGCTCTGGCCGCAGACCCAGGGTGACCTGCTGCGTCTGTTTGCCATGGGCTACGATGCCGTCAGTCTGGCAGAGAACCTGCAGCAGATGCGCAAGGTGGGTGGCATGCAGCAGGCCGGCATGAGCGGTCAGCTGAGCGTGGATGCCCAGGGTAATATCGTGCGGATGCTGAGCTGGGGTACTTACCAGAACGGCAAACTGGTCGACGAGAACGCCGTTCAGCAGCTGGAGGAGCCCTCCAATGAAGGAACTATGGAAACGGATGCGCCAGCAGTTGCCGAGCCTGTTCCCCTCACCAACGAGCAAGGGACAGCACTTTGAACAAGTCGCTGAACGCTGGTTGCAGGCTCGGGGCCTGCAACCGGTAGCTCGCAACTACCGCTGTCGTGGCGGTGAAATAGATCTCATCATGCACCAGGGCCAGACCCTGGTGTTTGTTGAGGTGCGCTACCGGGCCACCGGCAGCCATGGCGGGGCCGCCAACTCGGTCACCCGCAGCAAACAGCACAAGATCATGCTGGCAGCGCGCCACTATTTGAAGCAACATGCCATCAACGAGGCCAATCAGGCCTGCCGATTCGATGTGATTGCGTTCGAGGGCGACCAGCCAGCCTGGATCCAGAACGCATTTTAAGAGGACCCTATGACTGACCGCATCAAAGAGAACTACACCGAAAGCATCCAGACCAAGATAGCCGCCGCCGAGGCGCTGCCGGATGCCATCCATACTGCAGCCCAGATGATCACCATCTGCCTGCTCAATGGCCACAAGGTGCTGGCATGCGGTAACGGTCCTTCTGCCGCACTGGCGCAACTGTTCATCTCCGAGCTGGTCAACTGCTACGAGACCCAGCGCCCCTCCCTGCCCGGTATGGCCCTGACCTCGGACATGGCGACCATCAGCGCGATCGCCACCGACCACGGTTTTGAAGAGGTCTACGCCAAGCAGATCCGCGCGCTGGGCCAGCCTGGCGACATTCTGGTGGTCATCACCACCTCCGGCCACAGCCGCAGCCTGATCAAGGCCGCCGAGGCCGCCCTCTCCCGCGACATGACCATAGTGGTGCTGAGCGGGGGTGACGGTGGCGAAATGGCAGGTCTGCTCGGCCCGAACGATGTGGAGATCCGTGTTCCCTCCGCCCGTCGCCCTCGCATTCTGGAAGTGAACCTGTTGACCCTGCACTGCCTGTGTGATCTCATCGACCAGACACTTTTCCCGCAACAGGAAGATTGAAACCATGAAAAAGCACACTATCCTGCTCGGTCTGCTGGTTAGCACCCTGCTGCTGCAAGGCTGCGCAGCCCTGGTTGTTGGCGGCGCCGCAGGGACTGCCAAGGCCTCTGGCGATCGCCGAACGCTCGGCGCGCAATGGGATGACCAGACCATCGAGTTGAAAGCGGCCAATCTGCTGGCCGACAACAAGCCGCTCAGCGCAGCCAGCAAGATCAGCGTCTACAGCAACAATGGCCGCGTCCTGCTGGTCGGCCAGACACCTTCTGACGTTTACAAGATTGAGGCGGGCAAAATTGTCAGTCGCATCGAAGGGGTGCGCCACGTCTACAACGAATTGCGCATCGGCCAACCTGCCAGTTTCACCACTCGCAGCAATGACTCCTGGATCACCTCCAAGGTGAAAGCCGATATGTTCGGCACCAAGAACTTCGACAGCACCAAGGTCAAGGTGGTTACCGAGAACGGCGAGGTGTTCCTGATTGGTCTGGTGACTCGCCAGGAGGGAGAGCAGGCAGTCAACATCGCCCGCCATGTAACCGGCGTGAAGCGCGTGATCAAAGCCTTCGAGTTCGCCCAGAACTAAGCCCGACCGCACATAAAAAAAACGCAGCCAATCGGCTGCGTTTTTTATTTGATTACCTTCAGGGTCGGACGACCGCTTGGACGCGGCGGTTCCGGCTCAGGCTCCACCGGCGCTTCAGCCTGCTCAAGCCAGATATCGTAACCCGGCTCGGGCGGGAACATGGTGCCCACACCGTTCTCCCGGGCATGGATAGCCAACACTGCCGCCATCGGGATGTAAACCTGCTGGGAGACCCCGCCAAAACGGGCACTGAAGCTGATAGCCTCGTTATCCATGTGAAATTGCATCACGGCTCGGGGCGCGATGTTCAGTACAATTTGCCCGTCCTGAGCAAACTGCATCGGCACCATCACATGGGGAATGTTGACGTTGACCACCAGATGAGGGGTCAGATCGTTGTCCAGCAACCAGTCAAAGAATGCCCGTAACAAGTACGGGCGGCTCGGTGTCATTGTCGGTTCCATGCTCATACGCCAGCACGGATCTCGCGTTCGGCTTCGGTCAGGGAAGCCTGGAAGGACTCACGCTCGAACAGACGAACCATGTAGGCCTTCAGCTCTTTGGCGCCACGACCGGTCAGGTCGATGCCAAGGCTCGGCAGACGCCACAACAGCGGTGCCATGTAGCAATCCACCAGACCGAACTCTTCGCTCATGAAATAGGGCATTTCACCGAAGATCGGCGCGATGGCCAGCAGGTTGTCACGCAGTTCGTTGCGTGCAGCTTCAGCATCGGTACCGGCCATGATCTTGTCGGCCAGGGAGTACCAGTCCAGCTCAATGCGGTGCATCATCAGACGGCTGTTACCACGGGCAACCGGGTAAACAGGCATCAGGGGCGGATGCGGGAAGCGCTCGTCCAGATACTCCATGATGATGCGCGAGGTGTAGAGTGCCAGCTCACGATCAACCAAGGTCGGTACAGAGTTGTACGGGTTCAGCTCGGCCAGCTCATCCGGCAGATTGGCTGGATCAACCTGGCAGATATCCACGCTAACACCCTTCTCCGCCAGGACAATACGCACCTGATGGCTGAACATATCGTTGGCACCGGAAAACAGCGTCATTACCGAACGCTTATTGGCAGCTACAGCCATTGAACCCTCCCGTCATTAAAAAGCAGAAACGGCAATGAAGCATCTTGGTCTTCATTGCCGTGCATTATATTACCCGGATCTGGTCGCTTAGTGAACGTCGCGCCAGAATTCCTTCTTCAACAGCACAGTGAAGATGAAGAAGATCACGATGAAACCAAGCACCCAGAAGCCCATGCGTTCACGCTCCTGTTGTACCGGTTCAGCCGAGTAGACCAAGAAGTTTACCAGATCCAGTACCGTCTGATCATACTCTTCGTCATCCATTTCACCATTACCGTCAGATTTGATGCTGACAACCTGCTGGGTTTCCACTCCGTCAACCGTGTGAGTAGCGAACTCGGCACGGGGGGTTCCCTGCAACGGCTCCAGCACATGGGGCATGCCCACGGACGGGAACACGGCGTTGTTCACCCCGAACGGACGGGTCTCATCCACGTAGAAGGAGCGCAGATAGGTGTAGATCCAGTCTGCACCGCGCACCCGGGCAACCAGAGTAAGATCGGGGGGCGGCGCACCAAACCACTTGGCGGCATCCTTCTCCGAGACCGAGTTTTCCATCAGGTCACCAATCTTGGCACCGTTGACGATCAGATTGTCAGCCATCAGATCGGCCGGGATCCCCAGATCCTCTGCCACCCGGTTGTAACGCTGGTACTGGGTGCTGTGGCAACCAAAGCAGTAGTTCATGAAGGTGGCTGCGCCACGCTGCAGAGAAGCCTTGTCGCTCAGGTCATAGTTGGCCTTGTCCAGATGCACGGCTCCGGCATTGGCAAACACCAGTGACGGCAGCAGGGTCAGCACTGCAAATATTATTCTTTTCATTTAAATGTCACCCTCTCCGGCAGCGGCTTGGTGCTTTCATTCTTGCTATAGAAGAACAGCAGGACGAAGAACCCGAAATAACCCAAGGTACAAATTTGGGCAATCAGCGTCAGAGTCGGCGTCGACGGCAGCACCCCGAGGATCCCCAGAATAACAAAGCACACCACAAACTGGGCAATGTTCAGCTTGTGCAGCTTGCTACGATAGCGCACCGAGCGCACCTTGCAACGATCCAGCCACGGCAGCAGGAACAGCACCACGATGGAGAGACCCATCATGATGACGCCAAGCAGCTTGTCCGGCACCGCCCGCAAAATGGCGTAGAACGGCGTGAAGTACCACACAGGCGCGATATGCGCCGGGGTTTTCAGGCCGTTGGCCACTTCAAAGTTCGGCTTCTCGAGGAAGTAACCCCACATATCCGGCTTGAAGAAGATGATGGCGCAGAAGAAGAACAGGAAGCCCGCCACACCGATCATGTCCTTGACGGTGAAATAAGGGTGGAACGCCACCGCATCCAGCGGCCAGCCGTTTTCGTCCTTGTGCTTCTTGATGTCGATACCATCCGGGTTGTTGGAGCCCACTTCGTGCAACGCCAGAATGTGCATCGCAACCAGCATCACCAGCACCAGCGGCAACGCGATGACGTGCAGCGCGAAGAAGCGGTTCAGGGTCGCACCGGAGATCACGTAGTCACCGCGGATCCACAGGGTCAAATCGTCACCGATGACCGGAATGGCGCCAAACAGCGAGATGATGACCTGGGCCCCCCAGAATGACATCTGGCCCCAGGGCAGCAAGTAGCCCATAAAGGCCTCTGCCATCAGCACCAGGAAGATCAGCATGCCGAAGATCCACAACAGTTCACGAGGCTTCTGATAAGAGCCATAGATCATGCCGCGGAACATGTGCATGTAGACCACGATGAAGAATGCAGACGCACCGGTTGAGTGCATGTAACGCAGCAACCAGCCGTACTCCACATCGCGCATGATGTACTCCACGGAGGCAAACGCACCTTCCGCGGAGGGGTTGTAGTTCATGGTCAGCCAGATACCGGTGATGATCTGATTGACCAGCACCAGCATGGCCAGCGAGCCGAAGAAGTACCAGAAGTTCAGGTTCTTCGGTGCCGGATACTTGGCCATGTGGTCGTTGTACATGGCCGTGAGCGGGAATCGATAATCGATCCAGCCCATCAGTTTACTCAACATGGTCAGGCCTCCTTGCCATCGGCACCGACCTGGATGGTGGTGTCATTAATGAATTGATAGGGCGGAATGACCAGGTTCAGTGGTGCAGGCACCCCCTGGAACACACGGCCGGCCATGTCGAACTTGGAGCCATGGCACGGGCAGAAGAAGCCGGACGTAACGCCCTGCACCTGCTCGCCAAAGCTGTCAGGCAGATAGGAAGGTGAACACCCCAAGTGGGTGCAAATACCGACCGCGACAAAAATTTCGGGCTTAATCGATCTGTACCCGTTATGGGCATAGTCAGGCTGCTGCGGCTCTTCAGATGAGGGATCCCGCAGCTTGTCATCATGCGCGGCCAAGGCATCCAGCGTCTGTTTGGTGCGTTTCACCACCCAGACAGGCTTGCCTCGCCACTCGACACGGATGAGCTGACCCGGTTCCAACTTGCTGATATCGACTTCAACCGGCGCACCGGCTGCTTTGGCCTTGGCGCTCGGATTCCATGACTTTATAAACGGCACTGCGGTAAACGCAGCTCCTACCCCACCAACGGCAACCGTTGACCAGGTAAGAAATCTGCGGCGACCGGTATCAACTGGCGCATTGCTCATCCAAAAACTCTCCCATGTGGACTCCGCACATTCTTATAGTGTCCCTGTTCCCCATTTTTCCCGTGACAACAGCGGCGGAAGCTGGATTTACAATTGCCACAGAAAACAGGGGAAATTTTAAAGAAAAGATAACAACTTGACAAGAAAGAGCGGTGAGCAATGAAAACAATAAAGAAACAATTTTTTGTCTTTTGTGACGCGTGGTTAGCATTGATGTCGGTAATATTACCAATAAAAAAAGCCTGGCGGTTGCCAGGCTTTTTTGACACTCGAAAGAGTGAGTACCAAAAGCGAATTAACGCTTGGAGTACTGCGGACGCTTACGAGCTTTGTGCAGACCAACTTTCTTACGCTCAACCTTACGGGCATCACGAGTAACAAAGCCAGCTTTACGCAGTTCGGAACGCAGGGTTTCGTCGTACTGCATCAGAGCACGAGTGATACCGTGGCGGATCGCACCAGCTTGACCGGAGATGCCACCACCGTTAACGGTGATGTACAGGTCCAGTTTCTCGGTCATCTCAACCAGTTCCAGCGGCTGACGAACTACCATGCGGGCAGTCGGACGGCCGAAGTACTGCTCCAGGGAGCGCTGGTTGATTACGATCTTGCCGCTACCCGCTTTGATAAATACGCGAGCAGTGGAGCTTTTGCGACGGCCGGTACCGTAGTATTGATTTTCTGCCATGTTGCCAGTTCCCGATTAGATATCCAGTACTTGAGGTTGCTGAGCAGCATGAGCATGCTCGGCGCCTGCGTAAACTTTCAGTTTACGGAACATGGCACGGCCCAGAGGACCTTTCGGCAGCATGCCTTTGACGGCTGCTTCGATTACCATTTCCGGTTTACGCTGAATCAGCTTGTCGAAGCTGATTGACTTGATACCACCCGGGAAACCGGAGTGAGCGTGGTACATTTTGTCGGTAAATTTCTTACCGGTTACGTGTACCTTCTCAGCGTTTACAACGATGATGTAATCACCGGTGTCAACGTGCGGAGTGTACTCAGCTTTGTGCTTACCACGCAGACGAGCAGCGATCTCGGTTGCGATACGACCCAGAGTTTTACCTTCTGCGTCCACAATGTACCAGTCACGTTTTACGGTTTCTGGCTTGGCAACGAAAGTTTTCATTAAGTTAAACCCAATTACCTGTTACAGACCCAATTGCTTATGGGGGCTCTCCCACAAACAACAAACGATGGCCTACCTGTACCCCTTCGAATACAAGTAAAGCTTAAAGTGTTGCTGTCTTATCGACAGCTGTAACGTGGGCCGGGCGATTATAAGTGAAGTTGCCTTAAATATCACCTGCTAATTTCACTGCCATGAAACCAGCAAATGTCGCCCGGCCCTACCTGCCGCAGATGCCCATCCGACTGGCAGGCGCGGTATTGTGACTAAGGAAGGTGCACTCTGGCAAGGTATTCGTGCGATTGCATTTCCTGAAGCCGCGAAAGACAGCGTTTGAATTCGAAATTCAGCAGCCCTTCGCCGTAGAGTTCTGTCATGGGAACCGCCGCCGACATGATGAGTTTGACGTGCCGTTCGTAGAACTCATCGACCATGGCAATGAAGCGGCGAGCCGCGTCATCCGTGCCTGTGCCCATTGGTTGCACATTGGCCAGCAGAACAGTATGGAACAGCCTGGCCAGCTCGATATAGTCGTTCTGGGAGCGGGGAGTACAGCAAAGTTGCTCAAATTCCATGTAGAGCACCCCTTCCCCCATCCCGAGCGACGCCAGCTGACGATGATTGACCTCGAACGTCCCCTCGCAAGCCGTGTGCCCACCGGTTAATTGCTGAAAATAGTGGTCAAGATTGGCTTTTGCCTGCAAGTCCAGCGGGCAGTGATAAATCTCGGCTTGTTCCAGCGTACGCAGGCGATAGTCGATACCGCCATCCACGTTAAGTACCTCGCAATGACGCTCGATAAGCTCGATAGCTGGCAGAAAACGGGCTCGCTGCAGCCCGTTGCGATAAAGATCCTGCGGCGGAATATTTGAAGTGGCGACCAGCACAACACCGTGACCAAACAGCTCCTGGAACAGCGTACCCAGCAACATGGCATCGGTGATGTCGGAGACAAAAAATTCGTCGAAACAGATGATGTCTGTTTCACTGGCAAGCTTGCTGGCCACCAGCTTGAGGGGATCGGACTGCCCGCTCAGCTCCTGCAGTTCATCGTGAATGCGGTGCATGAAACGGTGGAAATGGCTGCGCATCTTGCGCGTCCCAGGCAGGCTGTCGAAAAAAGTATCCATCAGCCAGGTCTTGCCTCGGCCCACTCCGCCCCACATATAGATACCGAGGACGGGCTCCGGCGGCTTGGGCTTTTGCAGCCAACCCAGCAGCCCTCGAGATCTGGTCGGAGTCGGGCGCCGTAGCAAATCCTGATACAGTCGCTCCAGCCTGCTAATGGCCATCCCCTGCGCGGGGTCGGCCACAAAGCCGGGGCGCAGCAGATCCTGCTGGTATTTTTGCTGCGGTGTCATCCTTGAGCGCCTCTCCAAGTCCCTGAATCGAGGACAAAATGGTATCACGGCCTCAGGACGCACGGTATAGTGCCATCAAGGCATGGCGGTTATGACGACCGCATAAACCCACTCTGTTTTAGCTGTAACAAGGAGCATCTATGAGTCTGTTAACTGGGATCCTGCTGGCTGTCGCGGCCTTGATTATCGGTATCGTTCTCGGCCGTTTTTCGGTGCGTAGCCGCGATGCTGGCCGTCTGGAACAGGAACTGAAGAAGGCCCACAAGGAGCTCGAGAGTTATCAGGGCCAGATCAACACCCACTTCGCCGACAGCGCTGCCCTGATGGAGCAACTGGCCGAGCAGTATCAGACCCTCTATCGCCACATGGCCGAGCAGAGCAAATTCCTGGCCAAGGCGCAGGAACCGCTGTTCCGCGAGTCATTGGTAGAAGAAGCCCCTGCCAATGTGGCAGAAGAACCGGGCGTTCCGCCTCGCGACTATGCTGGCGCCTCTTCCGGACTGCTCAAGCAACCAAACTAGTTCCTCGCGGAACTAATTGGCCAGTCCCGTGGTCTGACCTTGACGATTGCAATGCAACTTTTTCTGGGAGCTGTTTTTCATATGCGTAAACCTCTTTCCATGCTCAGTGTGCTAGCCCTCAGTGTCGGTATCGCCATGTCTGCGGCCCCTGCTCAGGCTGCACTGCCTTCCCTGTTAGGTTCAAATCAGGAGATGCCAAGCCTGGCGCCTGTTCTCGAACAGGTCACCCCGGCGGTGGTCAATATCTCGGTTTCTGGCAAAAAAATTACCCGTCAGCGTCTGCCGGAACAGTTCAAGTTCTTCTTCGGCCCCAACATGCCCGATGAACAGGTGAGCGAGCAGCCGTTCCAGGCGCTCGGCTCCGGTGTCATAGTCGATGCCAAGAAGGGTTACGTGATCACCAACGCCCATGTGGTTCACGAGGCGGACGAGATCAAGGTCAACCTGAAGGATGGTCGTGAGTACGCGGCCAAGAAGATCGGTGAAGACAAGCAGTCCGACATCGCCCTGCTGCAAATCAAGGCCGAGGATCTGGTGCAGATCAAGTTTGCCGACTCCGACGAGCTGCGGGTGGGTGACTATGCGCTGGCCATCGGCAACCCGTTTGGTCTGGGTCAGACCGTCACCTCCGGTATTGTCAGTGCGCTGGGTCGCAGCGGCCTCAACATCGAGAATCTGGAGAACTTCATCCAGACCGATGCGGCCATCAACTCCGGTAACTCCGGCGGCGCTCTGCTCAACCTGCGTGGCGAGCTGATCGGTATCAACACCGCGATTCTGGGCCCGAACGGCGGCAACATTGGCATCGGCTTTGCCATCCCCTCCAACATGGTGCGGGATCTGACCGAGCAGATCGTCAAGTACGGTGAAGTGCGTCGTGGCCAGCTGGGGATTACCGGCACCGAGCTCACCTCCGACATCGCTAAAACCTTCGGCTACAACAAGAAGGATGGTGCCTTCGTCAATCAGGTCATGCCTGATTCGGCGGCCGACAAGGCGGGCATCAAGGCTGGCGATATCATCGTCAGCATCGATGGCAAACCGGTTCGCTCCTTTGGCGAGCTGCGTGCCAAGATCGCTACCATGGGCGCTGGCAAGCAGGTCGAGCTGGGACTGATCCGCGATGGCAAGTCACAAACGGCCAAGGTGACCCTGAAGCAGGCTGATGACAGCGAAGTACGCGCCAGCGCGCTGCATCCGGCACTGGAAGGGGCCAAGCTGAGCACCACTACCGACCCGGTCTCCGGCGTCGCGGTGGCCGATATTGATCCGCGCTCTCCGGCAGCCGCTTCCGGCCTGCAGAAGGGTGATATCATCATCGGGGTCAACCGCCTGCGCATCAACACCCTGGGCGAGCTGACCAAGGCGCTCAAGAACAAGCCTGACGTGCTGGCGCTCAACATCCAGCGCGGCGACTCCTCGCTCTATCTGGTGATCCGCTAACGCTCAAGTTGTTCGCTACTCTCTCTATCACCCGCGGCCTTCACCGCGGGTGATTTTTATCCATCGATAGTGTTATTCTCTGCGCGCAGCCTGTACGGATGAGAATGACATGAAAATCCCCCCTTTAGTCAGTTACTTGGGCAAGTCTGTCGGTTTTGGATTGACCGTCGCAGCGCTGCTGTTGCTGCTGTTTCCCCATTTTCGCGGTGGTGCCCAACTGCCCGGCATCATCACCAATGCCCGTGAACTGAGTTTCTCCTATGCCGCCCATCGGGCAGGCCCTGCCGTCGTCAACATCTACACCCGCAGCTTTGCCCCCAATCAGGGCAATCAGGGGGAACTGCGCCCGCAAGGGCTGGGTTCTGGCGTCATCATGAATCAGCGCGGCTATGTACTGACCAACTACCACGTCATCGCCGATGCCGACCAGATCATCGTCGCGTTGCAGGATGGCCGGGTCTTCAGTGCCGAGCTGGTCGGTACCGATCAGCTCACCGACCTCGCCGTGCTCTATATCGAGTCAGACAACCTGCCGGTGATCCCGCAGGATCCCGAGCGACTGCCAGAAGTGGGGGATGTGGTGCTCGCCATCGGCAACCCCTACAACGTCGGCCAGACCATCACCCAGGGCATCATCAGTGCCACCGGCCGTACCGGCCTCTCCAGCATGGGGCCCGACAGCAATGGCCGTCAGGATCTGCTGCAGACCGATGCCGCCATCAACGAGGGCAACTCGGGCGGAGCACTGGTCAACGGCCGTGGCGATCTGGTGGGGATCAACACCGCCACCTATCACCTCAACGGCAATCAGGAGAGCTACGGCATCAGCTTCGCCATCCCCTACCGGCTGGCAAAACGGATCATGGATGAGCTGATCGCCAACGGCCGGGTGATCCGCGGCTACCTCGGGATCTCCAGCGTCGAGATCAACCCCATAGTCGCGCGGATGATGAACCTCGGCGACCTGCGTGGTCTGGTGGTGGAGAGCCTGGATCCCAACGGCCCGGCGGCCAAAGGCGGCCTGCAGCGAGGGGATGTGCTACTCAAGATCAACGGAGAGGCCATCAGTGGCGTACGCAGCGCCATGGACAAGATTGTCGAGAGCCGCCCCGGCACCAAGCTGACCATCTCGGTATTCCGCTCCGGCAAGCCGCTGGAAGTGGTGGTCACCATAGAGGAAGACCTGCGCTATCAGCAGAGAACCGCCAGCTCGAGCGCCGCATCGGCCAGCTAGCGTCACTCCTTTTAATGAGAAGGGCGGGAAACCGCCCTTTTCCATATCTGCCCTCTCGGCAACGTCTCTTACCGTGAGATGACTCACAGTTTCCCGCAACGCTTGCCCTGCCCCCGCCCCCCGATTTGTGCGCTACCGATCACACAAAACCAGCTTCAATAAGCACTCCTTTTACCTTTTCAGTATCCAAACGATCACTTCGGGGCCATTTCCTCAGGAATTTCCGCTTCGAATCGGAAAAACACTGCCTCCTCCACATCGACGCGCAGGCTTAGGGTAACGACATACCTTCTGCCAGCCTTGGAGAGCAGACATTGCAAACAGAGACTCACGACCAGACCCTGACCCCGAACAGCCCGGAGTTGCTGCGCCAGACCGATCATATCCTCGCGCGCATTTATCCCCTGCTGGCCGAACAGGGCATCATCCCCAACGAGGTGCAACGGCAAATGCTGGCCTCCCATGTCAAAGCCATGGTGTGGCGCTCCCACAGCGGCGAGCCCCTGCCGGAGGTTGACCTCAGCCTGTTTGAAGAGATCTCCCCCCTCTCACTGCGTCTCGCCGAACAGGTCGTCAGCTGGCTGGATCAGCTTGCTTATGAGGAGGCACACCTCTTGTCCGTCCATTTTGAAGTCGCCAAAGAAAACGAACTCAGCTCGGTGCAGAACCCGTAACTCAAGGAGAAATCGATATGACAGCCATCAAACTCGTGATTGGAGACCGTCTCGGCAAGGGTCAGAAAGTGGGCGCAGGCGCGGAAGCTGCCGGGGCCAACGTGACCATCATCCCCGGCATGGCCGCTGACATGAAGCTCGGCGACGTGATGAACAAGGAGCAGGCGGATCTCGGCATCTCCTTCTGCGGCAGCGGCGGTGCCGGGGCGATCACCGCCCAGACCAAATACGGCTACAAGTGCCGCTACGGCATGCGCTCTGTTGAAGAGGGCGTCACCGCCATCAACGAAGGGTGCGTGGTGCTGGGCTTCGGTTTCATGGACAAGGAAGAGCTGGGCCAGAAGCTGGTCGAAGCCTTCGCCAAGAAGCACGGACGCGCCTGATGAAAGAGAACTTCACCACCCAGGTCATCGTCAACGGCAAGGGGACGACGCGCCAGCAGGCGTTTGCCTCCGCCCTCAGCCAGGTGCAACCCACACTGCTCAAGGACAACCAGCAGGTACTGCTGCGCATTGAGCCGGTCGATGTACAGGTGCTCAAAGCCGAGGAGTCGGTCCGGGTGGAGAAGTTCCTGTTCTTCTTCCTGCCGCGCCAGCGCCGCGAATACCGCGTCCAGCTGGAGATCAAGGTTCAGGTCACCAGTCTCGACGTCGCCAAGGTGACGTTCACCCAGGTGTGATGCCTGTGCAGGCACAACCCCACAAGAAGGATACGTTGGATGTTTCTAATCATTTTTATCAAGTCACTCATCATTGGCGGCCTGGTTGGCGTCGGGGTGGGGGCCGGCGCGGCGCGGATGTTCCACGCCCCGACCGTACAGGGCATGGGTGCCTTCCGCACCCTGGGCGAACTTAACTCCTGCGAAGGGGATCCCGCTTCCCACTTCTCGTTTGGCCTCGGCTTCTTCTTCAACGCCTGGGCCTCGACCGTGGCGGCAGGCGCCTTCACCCAGGATGTGGATCACCGCATCATCCCGCACTGGGCCACGGCGGCACTGCTGTTCAAAAATCGGGATCTCGCCACCACTCTGCACGACCCGAAAAAGATGGCCATCGCCGGCGGCATCATAGGTGCCATCGTGGTTGCCTTCCTCAACAGCACGGCCGCAGCCGTCCCGGCCGCCCTGCAGGTCACTGCGGTCAAGGTGCTGGTACCGGCTGCCAACCTGCTGGTCAATACCGTCATGCCGGTGATCTTCTGGCTGGCCGCCATCGAAGCGGGCAAGAAATCCGGTTTCTGGGCCACCATCTTCGGCGGTCTGGCCCAACTCATCATGGGCAACGCGGTACCGGGTCTGGTACTCGGCATCCTGATCGGCAAGGGCGTGGAAGAGAGCGGCTGGAACCACGTCACCAAGGTGATGATGACGGCCATCGTCCTGCTGTTCGTGCTGAGCGGCTTCTTCCGCGGCTTCGATATGAAACTGATTGAATCCTTCCATATGGGTGTCCCCCTGTGGCTGGAAAACGCCCATAACCTGCTGAGCGGCAAATAAGGGGTCACACCATGGATGAGAAACTGAAAAACAACTTCTGGTATGCCGACTGGTCATTCCCCATCTTCGTTGGCCTGCTCTCGGCCGGGGTCTTTGCCGGAACCCACATGTTCTATCTGTACGGGGTCGGTGCCTTCAACGAGGTAGCCTTCGTCGCCATGCTGAAAGCGGGAATGGATACGGGTGCCTACGGCGCGGTAGCCGCGTTCGGTGCCAGCTTCCTGTTCGCCCGCATCATAGAGGGATCCCTGGTGGGGATCCTGGATATCGGCGGCGCCATCCAGACCGGGGTTGGCCTCGGTGTGCCAGCACTTCTGCTGGGGGCCGGCATCGTCTATCCGGTGGAGAACTTCGGCGCCTCGCTGGCAACCGGCATGGGGATTGGTCTGGCCATCGGCTACGTCATCATTCTGGCGCGCAAGTTCACCATCAACCAGAGCAACTCCACCTACGGTGCTGACGTGATGATGGGCGCAGGCAACAGCTCTGGCCGCTTCCTCGGCCCCCTCATCATCCTCTCCGCCATGGGCGCCTCGATCCCCATCGGTATCGGTTCCCTGCTGGGTGCCCTGCTGTTCTACGTGTGGGGCAAGCCCATCACCGGAGGTGCCATCCTGGGAGCCATGCTGCTGGGCACCTTCTTCCCGGTCGCCCTTGTGTAAGTAACAGCCGCCCTGCGGGGCGGCTCGCCAGAGGTTCTCAGCATGTACGACATCATCATCAAAGCGGGGCGCCAGGGAGATGGCCAGCTCGTCGATATCGCCATCAGGGAGGGCAAAATCGCCGCCATCGGCTCCCTGCCGGGGACGGCAACGGCGCGGCAGATCCTGGATCTCGGCGGCCGGGTGCATGTGAGCGCAGGCTGGATCGACGGCCACACCCACTGCTACCCCGCCTCCCCCATCTATCACGATGAGCCGGACAAGGTAGGCGTAGAGTCCGGCGTCACCACCGTCATCGACGCCGGCAGCACCGGAGCCGACAATGTGGATGACTTCCAGCAGATCGCTGCGGGCTGCAAGACCCGGGTGCATGCCCTGCTCAACATCTCCCGCATCGGTCTGCTACGCCAGAACGAACTGGCTGATAGCCGGGATCTGGATATGGATCTCGCCTCGGCAGCCATTCGCCGCCACCCCGACTTTATTGTCGGCATCAAGGCGCGGATGAGCGGTAGCGTGGTAGGCGAGAACGGCCTGCAACCGCTGCGCATGGCCAAGGCGTTGCAACAGGCCCACGGCCAGCTGCCGCTGATGGTACACGTGGGCAACACGCCGCCGGATCTGGACGAGATCGTGACCCTGCTGGGGGATGGCGACCTGCTGACCCACTGCTTCAACGGCAAACCGAACCGCATCCTGACTCCGGCTGGCGAGCTGCGGGTCGCGGTGCGCGAGGCGATGAAACGGGGCCTGTTGCTCGACATCGGCCACGGCGGCGCCAGCTTCAGCTTCGAGGTGGCGGAGCTGGCTATCCGACAGGGGATCCTGCCCCGCACCATCAGCTCCGACATCTACTGCAAGAACCGCATCAAGGGGCCGGTCTACAGTCTGGCTCACGTGATGTCGAAGTTTCTCGCCATCGGCATGACGCTGGAGCAGGTGCTCGCCTGTGTCACCCATCAAGCGGCCGATGCCCTGCGCCTGTCCGGCAAGGGGCGGCTCGAGGTAGACGCCGATGCCGATCTGACCCTGTTCGAGGTCGCCAGCGGCCCGACCCTGTTTATGGATACCGAAGCCCAGTCCCGCAGCGGTGACCAACAACTGCAGCCTCTCGCCGCCCTGGTCGGTGGCGAACTGGTTCTGACTCACTATGGGAAATCACACCATGCCTTCTGTTTATGAGAAATATCAGCTCAAACCGGTGATCAACGCCTCCGGGCGCATGACCATACTCGGCGTCTCCACCCCCGAGCAGGAGGTGGTCGATGCGGTCAATTTTGGCCTGGGCCACTACTTCGAGGTCAAGGATCTGGTCAACAAGACCGGCGCCTATCTGGCTGGTTTACTGGATGTGGAAGATGCGGTGGTGGTCTCCTGTGCCAGCGCCGGCATCGCCCAGTCAGTCGCCGCCATGATAGTACGCGGCGATCCCTACCGCCTCGAGCACCTGCTCGCCCATCCCCATGACGTGCCGAGTGAAATCGTGCTGCCCAAGGGGCATAACGTCAACTTCGGCGCCCCGGTCGGTACCATGGTCAATCTGGGTGGCGGCAAAGTAGTGGAAGCCGGGTACGCCAACGAGTGCTCCCCTTCCCAGCTGGCCGCTGCCATCAATGCCAACACAGCAGCCATCCTCTACATCAAATCCCACCACTGCGTGCAGAAGAGCATTCTGTCGGTGGCAGAGGCCGCCGAGGTCGCCAAGAACCACGGGCTCCCGCTCATCGTCGATGCGGCTGCCGAAGAGGATTTGCGCCTCTACTACAACCAAGGGGCGGATCTGGTCATCTACAGCGGAGCCAAAGCCATCGAAGGGCCCACCAGCGGGCTGGTAGTTGGCAAGCGCCAGTATGTGGAGTGGGTCAAACAACAGGCCAACGGCATCGGTCGCGCCATGAAGGTGGGCAAGGAGGGGATCCTCGGCCTGACCCACGCTATCGAGCGCTATCTGGCCAAAGAGAAAGAGAGCGGCGCCGCCATGGTCGCCAAAATGAGCCCCTTCATAGAGCGCCTCAACCTGCTGCCCGGCGTCACCGCCAAGGTGGTGTGGGACAGCGCAGGACGCGACATTGCCCGCACCGATATCGCCTTCGACCACCAGCAGATCGGCATGACCACAGTGCAGGTCGTCACCCGTCTGCAACAGGGCACACCTGCCATCTACTGTCGTGGCTACAAGGCCAACGAGGGGCATATCGAGATAGACGTGCGCAGCGTCACCGTGCCCCAGCTCGACCAGATCCATGCCGCCATTGCCCACCTCGTTCAGGAGAACAACTGATGTCTTTGACTCCCAATTACTACCGCGATCGGGTCTGCCTCAACGTGCTGGCCGGTTCCAAAGAGAATGCCGTCGAGGTATACGACGCAGCCGAAGGCCACGTGCTGGTCGGTGTGCTCTCCAAAAACTACCCGGATATTCCCTCCGCAGTTGCCGATATGAAGGAGTACGCCAAGCTTATCGACAACGCCCTCTCCATCGGGCTGGGCGCCGGCGATCCACGCCAATCCGCCATGGTGGCCGAGCTGGCCTGCCAGCTGCAGCCCCAGCACGTCAATCAGGTGTTCACCGGTGTTGGCGCCAGCAGGGCGCTGCTCGGTCAGTCAGAGACACTGGTCAACGGCCTGATCTCCCCTACCGGCATGCCGGGCATGGTGAAGATCTCCACCGGTCCACTCAGCGCCGGACAGCCGGATGGCATCGTCCCCATCGATACCGCCATTGCCTTGCTCAAGGACATGGGCGGCAGCTCGGTCAAATTCTTCCCCATGGGGGGGCTGGCCTGTCGCGACGAGTATCAGGCAGTGGCCGAGGCCTGTGCCCGCAACAACTTCTGGCTGGAGCCCACCGGCGGCATCGATCTGGACAACTTTGAAGAGATTGTGCGGATTGCGCTGGACGCCGGGGTCGAGAAGGTGATCCCTCACGTCTACAGCTCCATCATCGACAGCGCGAGCGGGCACACTCGCCCCGAGGATGTTCGCACTCTGCTGACCATAGTGAAACGACTGTTGGCCTGATGGCAGTCACGGGCGTCGGTTCAATCACTGACCGGTGCCTGGCTTGTTGATGACCCACTTGTTAACATCGGCCCTTTATCTCGCAACAGGAGTCTTGCATACCCCCTATGATCAAGCTGCCACACCCCAGGCTCCATCAACTGCTGATCCAGCTCCATGCCGAACCACTGCCACAGGAGGAGCTGGCTCGTCGCCTCAATGTCTCCACCCGCACGGTGCGCACCGATGTGGCGACCCTCAACGAACTGATTGCCACGCACGGCGCTCACCTGATCCACCAGCGTGGCAGTGGCTACCAGCTCAAGATCTACAATCAGGGACTGTTCGAGGCTCTGCTGGCGGCCCAGGGTCAGGATAGCGGCCTGCCACGCACCAGCCGGGAGCGGGTGCTGCACCTGCAGATCCTGCTATTGACGGCAGAGCAGGGGATCAAGCTCGATGAGCTGGCTGATACCTGGTATCTGAGCCGGGCGGCACTGCAGGGGGATATGGCGGAAGTCCGTGAGCAACTCAGCCACTTCAGGCTCAGCGTCGAGAGCAAACCCCGCCTGGGGATGCGCATTCAGGGGGAGGAGACGGCGATCCGTGCCTGTTTGACCCAACTGCTCTATCAGGAGTTGCTGCACAACAACCAGTTGCAAACCCTGTTGCCCAACCTTTGCCCCAGCAAGACGATGGAGGTAGTGGGCAATCACATCCATGCCCAGCTTGCCCGACATCAGCTGCGTCTCGCTGACGAGAGCTTGCAGCAGCTCACCATCTACTGCGCCGTTGCCCTGCTGCGTCAGGCATCCGGTCACGAGTTGCGCCACTTCGCCAGCGAGGATCTGACTCTGCCGCTGCTTGCAGTATCTCGCGATATTTATGCGGTATTGCCAACCTTGATGCCCCCCGTAGAGGACGAGATCGCCGGTCTCGCTATCCAGATCCAGGCGCGCCTGATGGCCGATACTCCCCAGCTCAGCCCGGCAATGGCCGCCGAGAGCGAGCAGTTGGTGGAGCATCTGCTGACCTACATTCATCAACACTACCCTTACGACCTGCGAGGCGACCAACAGCTGCGAGCCGACCTGCAAACCCATATCAGCGCCATGCTGCTACGGGTTAAATACCAGATTGGCAACCACAACCCGCTGGCCGATCACATCAAGCAGTACTACCCCCTCGCCTACGACATCACGTTGGCAGCCATCTCGGAGTGGATCAAGCAGACCCCCTACCGACTGACCCACCACGAGATCGGCTATCTGGTGATCCATATCGGGGTCGGTCTGGAGCGCCATTACGATATCGGCTATACCCGCCGCCCGCAGGCGCTATTGCTTTGCGATGCGGGCAACGCCACCTTCCGGGTGCTGGAAGCACGTATCAAGCGGGAGTATCCCCAGTTGCAGCTGACCACGCTTGAATCGGTGCGGGATTACGAAGGACTGGCGCAGATCGCGCAGGACTTTGTCATCAGTACCGTCAAGGTGAACGAAAAAAACGCCCCCGTGGTACTCGTTGCCCCCTTCCCGACCCAATACCAACTGGAGCAGCTTGGCAAGCTGGTGCTGATCGACCGCACCCGCCCCTACATGCTCGACAAATATTTCGATGCCGACCACTTCATGGTGGTCAAAGAACCCCTTACCCAGGCCGAACTGTTTGCCCGTATCTGTGATCAGCTGGAGGCGGAAGACCTGGTGGAGAGCGGCTTCAGAGCCTCACTGCAGGAGCGGGAGCGGATCGTCTCCACCATGTTGGGAGAAGGGATCGCCCTGCCCCACTCCCTCGGTCTGCTGGCGCGCCGCACTCTGGTTTACACCGTGCTGGCACCGCAGGGGATCGACTGGGGCAACGGGGAAATCGCGACGCTCATCTTCGTGCTGGCGATCAGCAAGGCCGATTACGAGGAGGCGATGGGTCTCTACGACCTGTTTCTGGCACTGATGAACGAAAAAGCCAGCAGGAATCTGCTGGCTTGTCGCGATTTTGCCAGCTTCAAAGCGCTGGCGCGCACCGGTTCATAACATAAAACGAGGAGTGACTACTCCTCGTTAAAGCCGGAGGTGAACAGCTCCACCACGGCGGCCAGGGCCTCGACCTCTTCGGGGCCCTCAACCTGTACTTCCACCTGCCGCCCTTGCGCGGAATCCAGCATCAGCAGGCCGATGATGCTGTCAGCATCAGCCTCCACACCATCTTCATTGCGCAGCAGCACGTGGGCATCGAAACCCTGCACCAGCTCGAACAGCATCATGGCTGGTCTGGCATGAATACCCAGCTTGTTTTTCACTTCAACCGAGGCGGAAACAGTCATCGGGTCGTCCTATTGGTCCGTCAGGATTGGGGAGCACTCTTGTCGAGAGTGCGGTGGCGGATCTGCACGTTCTTGCCGAGCAAACGAAATGCACTGGCCAGCCGTTCTGCAATAAAGACCGAGCGGTGCTGACCGCCGGTGCAACCGATGCCGACCGTGAGGTAGCTGCGATTGTTGCGCTCCAGATGGGGCAACCAGGTCGCCAGCATATTTTCGATCTGCTGGGTAAACAGCATCACGTCAGCCTGCGCCGAGAGGTAGTTGGCGACCGGCTCATCCTTGCCGGTGAACGGCTTGAGCTCGGGGATCCAGTGCGGGTTAGGCAGGAAGCGGGCATCGAACACGAAGTCGGCATCCTTGGGAATGCCGTACTTGAAGCCGAACGACTCGAACACCAGCACCAGCTCGTTCTCTTTCTTCCCAAGCACCCTGGTCTTGATGAGCTCGCTCAGGTCGTGAATGCTGAGGGTAGTGGTGTCGATGCGCAGGTCAGCGGTCGAGGAGATGGGCGCCAGCAGGTGGGTCTCCTCCCGAATCGCCTCATCCAGCGACAGCTTGTTGCGTGAGAGGGGGTGCAAACGGCGGCTCTCGCCATAGCGCTTGAGCAGGGTGCCGTTGTCGGCATCGAAGAAGAAGCTGGAGAACTCTACCCGCCCCTCATTGCGCACCTGTGCCAGCAGATTTTCCAGTTTCTCCGGATCGCTCGGCAGGTTGCGCACATCGATGCTGACCGCCAGCTTGTCATACTGGCTCTCCACCGAGACAATCAGCTGGGGCAGCAGATTGACCGGCAGGTTGTCCACACAGTAGTAACCCAGATCTTCCAGCACTCGCAGGGCTACCGTTTTACCGGAGCCCGAACGTCCACTTACCACGATTAACTGCATCTTGTTCCCTCACGCCAAAACGGGTGTCTCATCCTTGGCCTGCTGTCAGGCCGAGGTCATGATCTGATAGAGCTCTTCGTCGCTGGTTGCCTGACGCAACTGGCGGCAAACCGCCTTGTCACCCAGCTTGGAAGCCATCAGAGAAAGGGTCTTGAGATGCTGCTTGCACTCGCTTTCCGGCACCAGCAAGGCAAACAGCAGGTCAACCGGTTGATTGTCGATGGAGTCGAAAGGAATAGGGTCGGCAAAGGTCATCAGGATCGCGGTTGGCGGGAACTCATCGTCAATGCGACCGTGGGGGATCGCAATACCGGCACCGATCCCGGTACTACCCATTTTTTCGCGGGCCAGCAAGCATTCAAACAGCGCCTGACGGGAGGTGCCAAGGCGTTCGGCGGCCAGCTCGCTGATGATCTCGAGGGCGCGTTTCTTGCTGGTACAAGGGACTGCACTCTTGGTGCAGTCCCGACTCAGTATGTGTTCAAGTTGCATGGTTATTTTTTATTTAACTTATCTTTGTGCTTGATGATCTGCCTGTCCAGCTTGTCGAGCAAGGTGTCTATCGCAGCATACATATCGGCATGTTCAGAGTTGGCAAACACTTCGCCACCGCTGACATGCAATTTGGCTTCCGCTATCTGGTTCAGTTTTTCCACGCTAAGCACCACATGAACATTGTTGATGTGGTCGAAGTGACGCTCGAGTTTGGCAAATTTGTTATTCACATAATCACGCAGAGCTTCGGTGATCTCGACATGGTGTCCGGTCAGGTTAATTTGCATAACATCATCCTTTTGTTTGCCTAAACCAGGCGTTTGCGCTGATTGGAAGGTGGGATAAACAAGGATTCGCGATACTTAGCGATCGTGCGTCTCGCCACCATAATACCCTGTTCGGCCAGCAAATCCGCGATCTTGCTATCACTTAACGGCTTGGCAGGATTCTCTGCCGTGACCAGCTTCTTGATGAGCGCGCGAATTGCGGTCGATGAGCACTCTCCTCCTCCTTCGGTGTTCACATGGCTGGAGAAAAAAAACTTCAATTCGAAGATACCACGGGGGGTATGCATGTACTTCTGGGTCGTCACCCGGGAGATGGTCGACTCATGCATCTCTACCGCTTCGGCGATGTCATTGAGCACCATCGGCTTCATCGCCTCTTCACCATACTCGAAAAAGCCCTGTTGCTGCTCGACAATGCAACTGGCCACTTTCAGCAGGGTGTCATTGCGACTTTCCAGGCTCTTGATGAACCACTTGGCTTCCTGCAAATGGGAGCGGATAAACTGGGTGTCGGTGCTGCTGCGGGCGTTGCGGGCCATGGCGGCATAGGTCTCGTTGACCCGGATGCGGGGGGCGGAGTCGGGATTGAGCTCGACCACCCACTTGCTGCCCTTCTTGACCACGGAGACGTCGGGAATCACGTACTGGGAGTCGCTCTGGATGATGCCATTGCCGGGACGCGGCTCCAGCAGCTGGATCAAATCCAGCACCTCCTTGAGGTCGCTCTCCTTGAGTTTTGTCTTGCGGGCGAGGGTGCGGTAATCCCGGTTGCCGAGCAGCTCCATGTGCTCGAGGATCACCTCTTTGGCCTCGTTGAGCCAGGGGGTCTGCGGGTCATACTGATCCAGCTGGATGAGCAAACACTCCTGCACAGAACGGGCAGCAATGCCGACCGGATCGAAGTGCTGAACCCGCTTGAGTACCGCCTCGACCTCATCGAGCTCCACCTCTACGTCATCGCTGGTAACGGCAGCCTGGATATCCTCCAGCGCAACGGTCAGATAACCAGATTCGTCGATGGCATCGATGATGGCGAGCGCGATGGCGGCATCCACATCGCTGAACGGTGTGAGCCGCATCTGCCACAGCAGATAATCCTGCAGGTTTTCGGTGGTCTCTCCCTGATAGACGCTATCTTCCCCATCGTGGATGGGGCCCGCGCTCTGGGCGGTGCCGGCAGAGTAAACCTCGTCCCAGGTGGTATCCACCGGTAACTCGTCCGGCATCTGCTCCTGAGCCATGGCATCGCTGGAATCCAGCTGGCTGGCATCGACCGGCGCTTCCGGACTGGTCTCTTGCGCCTCGCTCTCTTCCTGCTCCAGCAGAGGGTTGTTTTCGAGCGCTTGCTGAATTTCCTGCTGAAGTTCCAGAGTGGAGAGCTGGAGCAGACGAATCGCTTGTTGTAATTGCGGCGTCATGGTCAGGGACTGACCGAGACGCAACTGTAATGTCGGCTTCATCTACGTCGGGATATCCTTATGTTCAGCGAGGCACTCGTCAAAGGAAATGAAGGCATGCCCCCTTACTATAGACTGAATTGATCGCCCAAATAGACGCGCTTGACCTGCTCATCGGCAAGGATGTCAGCCGGTGCACCTTCGGCAATCATCTTGCCGTGGCTGACGATATAGGCCTTCTCACATACGTCCAGAGTCTCTCTGACGTTGTGGTCGGTAATCAAGACGCCAAGACCTCTATCTTTCAGATGCTGAATGATCTTCTTGATGTCTATCACAGAAATCGGGTCAACCCCTGCAAAGGGTTCATCCAGCAGAATAAAACGCGGCTCGGCCGCCAGCGCACGGGCGATCTCGACCCGACGGCGCTCACCGCCGGAGAGGCTCTGACCCAGGTTGTCGCGAATGTGGGTGATATTGAACTCTTCCAGCAGTTGCTGAACCTTGTCCTCACGCTCCTCACGGCTCAACCCCTTGCGGGTCTGCATCACTCCCATCAGGTTGTCGAACACCGACAGGCGACGGAAGATGGAGGCCTCCTGCGGCAGGTAACCGATGCCGTTGCGCGCCCGCACATGCATGGGCTGCAGGCTGATGTCCTGATCGTCGATGGTGATGAGACCGTCATCGCGCTGCACCAGCCCCACGATCATGTAGAAGGAGGTGGTCTTGCCCGCCCCGTTGGGACCGAGCAGGCCGACAATCTGGCCAGCGCCCACTTCAAGGCTGACGTCACTCACCACCATGCGGCGCTTGTAGCTCTTCTGCAGGCCCACTGCTTTTAACACTGCCATGGCTTATTTTCCCTGCTTCTTCTGGTCGGCGGGCTTGTCGAAATTCTCTACCTGATCCGGCAGGAACACGGTTTTGACCCGCTGGCTCGGGCTCTTGCTCTCGGCGATCATCTTCTGTTTGACGATGTCGTAGCGGATCAGATCGCCATTGACCTGGCTATCTTCCTGCTTGAGCTGACCGTTGCCGGTGATGGTCACCAGCCGGTTCTTCAGCTCGTAGCGGATAGTGTTGCCGTGGGCATTGACCGGCTTGCCGTTATCCAGGATCTGGAAGAAGGTGGCGGGCTTGCCGTAGGCAGTCATCACCTCGGCCCCTTTCTCGCCGGAACGGGTCACAACCACCTTGTCAGCCTTGATCCGGATGGTGCCCTGATTGATGGTCACATCCTCTTCGAAGGTGATGCGGTTGTCCTGCATCTCGGCCACCTGTTTGACGGCATCGACGTAGACCTTCTCGGCAAAGTCGGACTCTTTGGCGGTCACCGCACCACACAACAACAGGGTTGCGAGGGCCAGATTAGCGTTTTTCATTGAAATAGATGGCATGGCCTTGATCCAGTAACTCAAAATATTTGCGGTCCAGATGGCCCTTGAGGCCAACCCCTTGGGTCTGGAAATCCCGACCCAGAATGTTCACTTCCCGGTTGCTGCGCACATCCTGTGTCACCAGATCCAGCTCCAGATAAGGGGTATCCAGTGTGGAGATAAAGGAGGTGGGCAGCAGACCATCCAGATGCACCTTGTCCCGCAGGATGACGTTGTCGCCGGTGTTGAGCACGCCGGTTTCGGCGGTCACCTTCCACTCGGCGGCACCCTGATCGTCATACATGTAGACCACCGGCTTGTCGAAGGTGGCCTGCTCGAGGATTTGATAATACTCGGCGTAGGTCGACTCCAACCGCTCGGTGCGCTTGCCATTGATATCAAAACGGGTGGTCACCAGATCTTTGGCGACAAAATCCGGCTGATAGTTTTCGATTTTGGCGGCGCTCTCAGGCACCAGCTCAACCTTGCCCAACTGCCAGGCAACCAGCGCGACCAGAAACAGCAGGGCAAACAACAGGGTCTGTCTGCTCATACCGAAGCCTCGGGCTGGTCATCGGCCCCCCCCTGCGCTTGCAGGATCAGGTCGCACACCTCGCGCACCGCGCCCATGCCACCGCCAAGCCGGGTCACCATATCGGCACGACTCAGCACCAGCGGATGGGCATCGGCCACCGCGATACCCAGGCCGCAAGCGTCCATCACCGGCAGATCGATGGTGTCATCGCCCATATAGGCGGCCTGTTCAGCAGTCAGCCCAAGCTTGGCCAGCAGCGCTTCGAAGTGAGGCAGCTTTTTATCAGCCCCCTGCACCACATGAGACACCCCCAGGCTTTTCATCCGATCGCTGACGATACGGGAGTTGCGCCCGGTGATGATGGCGATCTCGATCCCGGCATTGAGCAGTGCTCGCATGCCCGCACCATCGCGGGTGCAGAAGGTTTTCAGCTCTTCGCCGTTGTTTCCCATGTAGATGAGGCCGTTGGAGAGCACCCCGTCCACATCGCACACCAGCAGGCGGATTTGCGCCGCCTTGTCGAACTGGCTGCGCGTCACCGGACCATAGAGGGTCGGTACGTTTTGCATCAAATTACTCCGGCTTTCAGCAGGTCGTGCATGTTGAAGGCGCCGAGCGGGCGTTTCTCTTCATCCACGACCAGTAATCCGTTGATTTTTCTCGTTTCCATCAGCTTGACGGCTTCTGCAGCCATCATCTCTGGACCTACGGTAACACAGTTGGCCGTCATCACGCGGCTGATGGGGGTGTGATGGATATCGATCTGCTGGTCAAGAATGCGGCGCAGGTCGCCATCGGTAAAGAGCCCGGCCAGCAGGCCATTGCCATCGACCACTGCCGTCATACCGAGCCCCTTGCGGCTCACTTCCAGCAGCGCTTGACTGATGGTGGCATCTATCCCTACCCGGGGCAACAGATCGCCACTGTGCATCAGGTCGCCGACCCGCAGCAACAGACGCTTGCCAAGGGAACCGCCCGGGTGAGAGAGGGCGAAGTCATCGGCGGTAAAACCGCGCGCTTCCAGCAGGGCGACCGCCAGGGCATCGCCCATCACCAGGGTTGCCGTGGTGCTGGAAGTGGGTGCCAGACCCAGAGGGCAGGCTTCTTTCTCCACCTTGATGCACAGGTGCACGTTGGCCTCTTTGGCCATGGTGGAGGCAGGATTGCCGGTCATGCAGATGAGCGGAATGCCGCGGCGCTTGAGTACCGGCAGCAGGGCCAGGATTTCGTCACTCTCGCCGGAGTTGGAGATGGCGATGATAAGGTCGCCGCTGGAGATCATCCCCAGATCGCCGTGACTCGCTTCTCCCGGGTGAAGGAAGAAGGCCGGGGTGCCGGTGCTGGCGAGGGTGGCGGCGATCTTGCTGCCGATATGGCCCGATTTGCCCATGCCGGTGACCACTATCTTGCCACCGCAGCGCAGCACCATTTCGCACGCCTTGTCGAAGGCGTCGTTCAGATACTGATAGAGTCCATCAATGGCTTGCTTTTCTGTGTCCAGCACCGCGCGGGCACTGCGACGAAAATCGAACAGTTCAGACACTTTCTCAGGCTTTACAGACATAAAGACACAGCTCCGGGCCGAAATTAGCTGCGGGATTATAAAAAAGTCTGCCCGGATAAGCGAATCGGATGGCAAGTCCCGCTCTCAATGACGCACTTTGTTACAGAAAACTGTCGTGCAAATGGGCTTGCAGCCTGTTCAATAGTTGTTCCTTGCTGTTGCTTAGACCTAGACTACCCCATAAAATTCGCACCTCATTTACACCGGATGGACAATTGTTTGAACAATGACCTGATCACTATCTCCGATCTGACTTTCAGTCATGGAGATCGGCTGTTGTATGACGGGATCAACCTGACCATTCCTCGTGGCAAGGTGACCGCCGTCATGGGCCCGAGCGGCATCGGTAAAACCACCCTGCTGCGGCTGATCGGTGGCCAGCTCAAGCCGGAGTCCGGTCACATTCTGTTTGACGGGGAAGATATCCCCACCCTCTCCCGTTCGCGCCTCTATGAAGTGCGCAAGCGGATGAGCATGCTGTTTCAGAGCGGCGCCCTGTTTACCGGCATGACGGTCTACGACAACGTGGCCTTCCCGCTGCGGGAGCACTCCGGCCTGCCGGAGGAGCTGATCCACACCATCGTCATGATGAAGCTGCAGGCGGTGGGCTTGCGCGGCGCGGCGAAACTGATGCCCTCCGAGCTCTCCGGCGGCATGGCGCGCCGGGCGGCGCTGGCACGGGCCATCGCCCTTGACCCCGACCTCATCATGTATGACGAGCCGTTTGTCGGGCAGGATCCCATCACCATGGCGGTGCTGGTCAAGCTGATCAAGGAGCTGAACGATGCCCTCGGTATCACCTCCGTCATCGTCACCCACGATGTGAAAGAGGTGCTGAGCATCGCCGATTACGCCTACATCATTGCCAATCGCAAGGTGGTGGCGCACGGCACGCCGGACCAGCTGCGCGAGGAGCACAATCCCGAAGTCGAGCAGTTCCTCAAAGGATTGCCCGATGGTCCTGTTCCGTTTCATTTTCCGGCAGGCGATCTGCTACAGGATCTCTGATGTTGATAAGTCAAATAAGCAAGCTGGGGCGGGTCGGAGTGCGGTTTATCAGCTCCGTCGGTCGCGCCACCATCATGTTGTTCCATGCGCTGGCGGGCAAACCCGAACCGCGCAAGCACTTCCCGCTGCTTGTCCAGCAGTTGTATGTGGTGGGCGTACAGTCGGTGGCCATCATTCTAGTCTCCGGCCTGTTCATCGGCATGGTGCTCTCGCTGCAGGGTTACAACGTATTGAAGGATTTCGGCGCCGAGCAGAGTCTGGGACCGCTGGTCTCCCTCTCCCTGCTGCGGGAGCTGGGTCCTGTGGTCACGGCGCTGCTGTTTGCCGGCCGTGCCGGTTCGGCCCTGACCGCTGAAATCGGCCTGATGAAGGCCACCGAGCAACTTTCAAGCCTAGAGATGATGGCGGTCGACCCACTGCGCCGGGTGGTTGCCCCCCGCTTCTGGGCTGGCGTCATCAGCATGCCGCTGCTGGCCTTTATGTTCAGCCTGATCGGCATCTTCGGCGGCAAGCTGGTAGGTGTGGACTGGCTCGGCGTGGACGAAGGGGGCTTCTGGTCTGCCATGCAGGCCTCCGTCGACTGGCATGAAGACATCATGCAGGGCGCCATCAAGAGCCTGATTTTCGCCCTGGTGGTCACCTGGATTGCGCTCTTTAACGGCTATGATGCCAAGCCGACCTCGGCCGGGATCAGTCAGGCCACGACCCGAACTGTGGTCCACTCATCCCTCGCCGTGCTCGGCCTGGATTTTATACTCACTGCAGTCATGTTTGGATAAGGTAAAGATGAAGTTCAGCAAAGTAGAATTCCTGGTCGGCACCTTCATGCTGGCTGGCATCGGTGCCATTCTGGCACTGGCCCTGCAAGTGGCCGGTTTGAGCTTCAAACCGGAAGGAGAAACCTATACCCTGCGCGCGCATTTCGATAATATCGGCGGCCTGAAAGTCCGTTCGCCGGTCAAGGTCGGCGGCGTGGTGGTAGGCCGGGTCAGCGACATCGTACTGGACCCGAAAACCCAGGTGCCCGAAGTGACCCTGATGATGCAAAAGAGCGCTGGCCAGTTTGCCGATACCAGTTCCCTCTCCATCCTCACCTCCGGTCTGCTCGGCGAGCAGTACATCGGTCTGGCCCCCGGCTTCAGCGATGAGGAGATGGGCACCGAGATGCTCAAGGATGGCGACCTGATTGAAGACACCAAATCCGCCATCGTGCTGGAAGATCTGATTGGCAAGTTCCTCTACAGCCAATCCTCCGACAGCAAATCAGACAGCAAGAAGGAGTAATCATGTTCAAGAAAATCGCCCTGCTGCTGGGTCTGATGACCAGCATGCTCTTTTCCCTGTCTGCCCAGGCCGCAGTCGATGCCACCGACCCCAATGCGCTGGTGGATCAGGCTGCCAAGCAGACCTTTGCCCGCCTGAAAGCCGATCAGGCCCAAGTGAAGAGCAATCCGGATCACCTGCGGGTGATCATCCGCGAAGAGCTGCTGCCCTATGTGGACAACCGCTTCGCCGCCTACAAGGTGCTCGGCAACCAGATCAAGCAGACCACAGAGGCGCAACGCAATGCCTTTGTCGAAGTCTTTACCGAGTACATGGTGAGCTCCTACGCCGACGCGTTGGCCCATTTTGACAAGCAGACCGTCAAGGTCGAGCCGGGCAAAGCTCCCAGCGGCAACATCACCGCCGTCAACGTCAGCGTGAAAGAGGCCGGCAAGCCGGACATCTTCCTCGAGTTCAAACTGCGCAAGAACAACAAGACCGGCGAATGGAAAGCCTTCGACATGGTGGCCGAGGGGATCAGCCTGCTCTCCGCCAAGCAGAGCGAGCTCGGCGGTTTGATCCGCCAGAACGGCATCGATGCGGTGATCGCCCAGTTGCGCGAACACAACGCCAAGCCGCTGGTACTCAAACCATGACCCTCAGCGGTGAGCTGCAGGCGCCACAGGTCAATGACCTGTGGCAACGCCGCGCTGAATGGTGGCAGGACGACCAGCTCGAGCTCGGCGGCGTCACCACCCTCGACTCCGCCGGACTGGCCCTGCTGGTCAAATGGGCCAAAGCCGTATTAGCGCGAGGCGCCACACCGCAACTGGTGGGCGCCTCCAGTGATTTCTATACCCTGGCCAACCTCTACGGGGTGGCCGGGCTGTTTCAATCAACCCCGCTCACAACTGAGGACGCATAATGCAAGTCTCTGAAATTGAAGCGATACTCCTTGAGGCTCTGCCATTGTCCGAAGTCCATGTCAAAGGGGACGGTAGTCACTACCAAGTGATCGCCGTCGGTGACATGTTTGACGGCATGAGCCGGGTCAAGAAGCAGCAAGCCATCTATGCCCCGCTGATGGACAAGATCGCCAGCAACGCCATTCACGCCCTCTCCATCAAGGCGTTCACCGACGCCGAGTGGAAACGCGAACGTAAATTCCTATTGCCCTCCTGATTTGGTAACGAAGTAAAAATGGACAAATTCAAAATCGATGGTCGTTGTACTCTCAACGGCGAAGTGACCATCTCCGGCGCCAAAAACGCCGCGCTGCCGATCCTGTTCGCAACCCTGCTCTGTGATGAAGAGGTTCACCTCTCCAACGTGCCGCGTCTGAAAGATGTGGGCACCACCATCAAGCTGCTGGAGATGCTGGGCGCGACCACCAAGGTCAACGGCAACGTCACCGTGCTGACCGGTGCGGTGAACAACCATGTCGCCCCCTACGAGCTGGTGAAGACCATGCGCGCCTCCATTCTGGCGCTGGGCCCGCTGGCCGCCCGTTTCGGCGCGGCTGACGTCTCCCTGCCTGGCGGTTGCGCTATCGGTGCCCGTCCGGTCAACCTGCACGTCCACGGCCTGGAGCTGATGGGTGCCAAGATCACCATCGAAGATGGTTACATCAAGGCCCGTGTCGATGGTCGCCTGAAAGGCGCCCACATCCTGATGGACATGGTCTCCGTGACCGGTACCGAAAACCTGATGATGGCCGCCACCCTGGCTGATGGCCGCACCGTGATCGAAAACGCCGCACGCGAGCCGGAAGTGGTCGATCTGGCCAACTTCCTCAATACCCTGGGTGCCAAGATCCAGGGGGCGGGCACCGACACCCTGACCATCGACGGTGTCGAGCGTCTGCACGGCGGCAACTACAGCGTGCAGCCTGATCGCATCGAAACCGGTACCTTCCTGGTGGGTGCAGCTGTCACCGGCGGCAAGATCACCTGCCGCAAGACCGACCCGACTCTGCTGGAAGCGGTACTGGTCAAGCTGGAAGAGGCTGGCGCCCTGATTGAGAAGGGTGAAGACTGGATCACCCTCGACATGACTGGCCGCACCCTCAAGCCGGTCACCATCAAGACTGCCCCCTACCCGGCCTTCCCGACCGACATGCAGGCACAGTTCACCGTGCTGAACGCTGTCGCCAAAGGCACCGGCATGGTCACCGAGACCATCTTCGAGAACCGCTTCATGCACGTTCCCGAACTGGTACGGATGGGCGCAGACATCGAACTGCAGGGCAACGTAGCCATCTGCCGTGACACCGAGCAACTCAAGGGTGCCCAGGTAATGGCGACCGATCTGCGCGCCTCCGCCAGTCTGGTACTGGCCGGCTTCGTGGCCGAAGGCTCCACCATCGTCGACCGTATCTATCACATCGACCGTGGCTACGAAGACATCGAGCAGAAGCTGCAGGGTCTGGGTGGCCGCATCGAGCGCATCAAGGGCTGATAGCCTCCTGATCGCTGGCCGATAAAAAGGCCCCCTCGCGTTGGCGAGGGGGCCTTTTTCATGGTTTCGGTTCTGTTGAAACCGGGATCAGTGGCCCGCCAGCTTCATATTCTCTACCAGCACCGAGCCGGTCTTGAGACTGGAGCGCTCATCCTCGTCACGACCCACCGCCACGATATGGCTGAACATCTCGGCCAGATTGCCGGCGATGGTGATCTCTTCGACCGGATAGGCTATCTCGCCATTCTCGACCCAGAAACCGGCAGCACCGCGGGAGTAGTCACCATTGACGATATTGACCCCCTGCCCCATCAGCTCGGTCACCAGCAGACCGGTGCCCATCTCTTGCAGCATGCCTTGAAAATCCTGGCCGGTATTGGAGACCTGCCAGTTGTGGATGCCACCGGCGTGACCCGTAGTGGTCAGCCCCAGCTTGCGCGCAGAGTAGGAGGTAAGCAGCCAGCTCATCAGCTCGCCGTTACGGATGATATCCATGTCGCGGGTACGCACCCCTTCGCCATCGAACGGGGTACTGGCGAGCCCGCCCAGCAGGTGGGGGAACTCCTGAATGGTGAGCCACTCGGGCAGGATCTGCTTGCCCAATTTGTCGAGCAGGAAGCTCGACTTGCGATAGAGGTTGCCACCGCTGATAGCCATCACCAGATGGCCCCACAGGCCGGAGGCAGTGTCTGGGTGGAACAGCACAGGCGCATGGCGGGTAGAGATCTTGCGGGCGCCGAGGCGGGAGACGGTACGCTCCACCGCCTCATCGGCAATACGCTGCGGGCTCCAGAGCCCGTCGAGGGTACGGCTGGAGGAGTAGCCGTAATCCCGTTGCATATCGCCATCCTGCTCGCCGATCAGCACGCAGCTCAGGGAGTTGCGCGACGCCGCGTAGCCTTTGACGAAGCCGTGGCTGTTGCCATAGACCTTGATGCCGAGGTGGCTGGAGAAACCGGCACCGTCGGAGTGCTTGATGCGGGCATCGCGACCCAGAGCGAGTCGTTCGCACTCGATGGCCAGTTCGATGCCGCACTGGGGATCCAGTTCGATTTGGTGACACAGTTGCAGATCGGGGGCATCCCAGGCCAGCAGCTCGGCGTCCGCCAGACCGGCGCAATCATCCGCCGAGGTGTGGCGGGCAATCTCGATGGCCGCTTCAACGGCGGCACGAATGGCGGGTTTGCTCAGATCGGTGGTTGAGGAAGATCCCTTGCAACCATCGCGATAGACAGCGATGCCGAGGGCGCCATCCTTATTGAATTCAATGCTTTCCAGTTCACAACCCCGGGTGTTCACCGATAACCCGGTCTGCTTGCTGATGGAGACTTCGGCCAGCGAGGCGCCCAGTCCTTTGGCTATCTCCAGGGCTTCGGCAACCACGGCCTCGAGATGGGCTTGATCCTGGCGGATTTGGTCTTGCTGATCCATAACTCACATCTGTATGAAAGAAGGAAAGGGGGGTAAGCATATCAGACCCCTGCGCCCAGCGGGAGAAGCTGGTAACATATCCGCCAAACGTGAATGACAGGAATCAAGAGACCGATGAGTCAATATCAAGACGACAACGAGTTCGAAGACTGGGGCCCCAGCAAGAGCCAGCTCAAGCGCGATGCCGAAGCATTGCAGAAAATGGGGGAAGAGATCGTCTCCCTCAGCCACAGCGAGCTGGAAAAAATCCCGTTGGATGAAGAGCTTGCAGAAGCTGTCGAGCTGGGTCGCAAACTCAAGCCGAAGAAGGATGAGTCCTTCCGTCGCCATCTGCAGTTCATCGGCCGCCTGATGCGCAGCCGCGATATCGAGCCGATTGCCGAAGCGCTCTCCATCATCAAGAACCGTCACTCCACCGTGAATGCACGCCTGCATCGGCTGGAGCAGTGGCGCGAACGCCTGATCACCGAAGGTGACAGCGCCCTCAATGAGCTGATGTCCCAGTTCCACGAGCTGGATCGCCAGAAGCTGCGCCAGTTGATCCGCAACGCCAACAAGGAGCGGGAGCTGAACAAGCCGCCGGTCGCCTACCGCGAGATGTACCAGTATCTGCGCGGCGAGATCGAAGACCTGCTGTGATCCCCGAAACACGCCTCCCCTCGGGGAGGCGTGCTTCTATTGATGCCTTTTCCTCTCCACATCCCCCGCCATCCCTGCGCGTTTAATATATCCACCATTTTGCTACCCCAACCATAACGGCTCATCTCAACAGCCCCGTTAAATCGCCGCTTCAGAGCAGTTCAAGACAAATCTGTTAACAACTTGGGATCATTTTGTTTGACATATTGAACGGCCTTGGCAGACTGAAGAGAGGATCCATACCGTCGCTGCCCAGGCTGACCAACGATTCTGTCACTCGGCCCGACGCGGGATCCCATGACCATGCCTTGAGGCATGCCCTTGCCCTGCCGGTTTGCAAGGGCCTGCCCAAGGCGCAGGATGAGACTTCAACGCCAAGGATAATCAAGGTGCCCTATGCCAAATCCCCAGCCTCCCGCCACCCGTAAACCTGTCGTGCTGATGACCATGGGCGCCCAGCCCCGCAACGGCCACGCCTATCAGGTAATGACCCACAAATACATCATGCCGCTGGTGGAAATAAGCGGCTGCGTCCCGCTGCTGGTACCCACCTGCTGCGGCACCGCCGATCTGGAGCAGTATCTGGATCTCGCCGATGGGGTCTATCTGAGCGGCGCCGGTTCCAATATCGATCCGGCCCTCTACGGCCAGGAGAACCTCACGCCAGAAAAACAGCAAGACAGGGATCGCGACCTGTTCGATCTGCCCCTCATCAAGGGGGCGCTTGCCCGTGGTTTGCCGATCCTCGGGATCTGCCGCGGCATGCAGGAGATCAACGTGGCACTGGGGGGAGACATTCATCAGAAGGTCTATAACGAGCCGGGTTATGACGATCACCGGGAGGATGCCGACGATCCGGTCGACGAGCAGTATGGGCCGAGCCATCAGATCAAACTGTTGCCGGGTAGCTGGTTTGCCGAACTGATGGGGGAAGAACAGATTCCGGTCAACTCCCTGCATGGACAGGGCATCAACCGGTTGGGGAAGGGTCTGGAGCCGTTGGCCCACGCCGAAGATGGGCTGATCGAAGCACTTCATGCTCCCGCACTGTCACCCTTTTTGCTGGCAGTGCAGTGGCATCCGGAGTGGAAGGCCAATGAAAACCCCCACTCCATCAAGATCTTTCAAGCCTTTGGCGATGCCTGCCGCCAACGCAGTGCATTGATGGCGGCTAGTTAATCCCTCATCGATTCAGTCGCCAAACCCGCGCGCCTTGAGCTTGGGCAGTCCGCCCCGCTCGGGGCGCAAGGTGCGGCAGATATCCATCCCCTTGAGCCCGCGCTGGATATGGTCAGGCGAATGGCCAAACACCATACCGTTGCTGCGGTAGAGATTGTTGTCATCCAGCTCGAACTTCTCGCCTCCGATCAGCAGCTGCTCGCGGCCATTGACCGTGTCACCCCGCTTGATGGGCACCTTCATGTCGCTCAGCACCTCGCCGGTGGCACACCCCTCGCGCCAGCGCGCCTCGCTGGAGAAGGGGGTAATGGCTATTTCACGCCAGGAGCCATCCCGGAATTCGACCCGATACTTCTCGGCCAGCAGATCGCAGCCAGCCAATGGCAACAGGGCCATCAAACAGATGATTTTCTTTGAAAATTTCACTCAATCGCACTCCTTTGCCCGGTTCTGCACAGGATAAATAAATTGCCGCCCCAACGCACCATTTCCCCGCGCCGCAGCAGCTATGCTGGAAATAAAACCACAATAAGGTGCTGCTATGGCTGGCGAAAACCTCACCGCGCTACCGACGCTGATCTGGATTGGCGAACACCCGTTCTGGACCCTGCTCACCCTCTCCCTAATGCTGATCCACTTCTGGCGCCGTCCGGGACAGCGACGGGAGCTGCTCTCCGAGCTCAGTTTCGTGATGATAAGCGCGGTGGTGATCCTGCTGATCCAGCTGGAGGGGGGCTGGTTCAAACTGCCGCTGCCCCATCAATTGCTGATCGAGATCTCCACCCTGCTGGCTGGCCTGATACTGGTCAAGATATGGGGGATCCTGCTGTTCGAGTTTCTGCTCCCCCTCTGCCATGTGCGGATCCCGCGGATCATCGCCGATATCGTCATCACCATCGGCTATATCGGCTGGGGTCTGTTTCGCCTCTACGCCTCCGGCATGGCGCTCGGGGAGATAGTCACCACCTCCGCGGTGATCACCGCGGTCATCGCCTTCGCCATGCAGGACACCCTGGGCAACCTGCTGGCCGGGGTCTCCATTCAGCTCGACAACTCCATCGCCATCGGTGACTGGCTGCAAGTCGATACCACCCAGGGCCGGGTGGTGGAGATCAACTGGCGTGCCACCACCATCGAGACCCGCAACTGGGAGACTGTCGTCATCCCCAACAGCCACCTGCTTAAACAGCGCTTCACCGTGCTCGGGCGTCGCCGTGGCGAACCCTTGCAGTGGCGGCGCTGGGTCTGGTTCGATCTGACCCTGGATACCCTGCCGACCCAGATCATCGCGCTGATCGAGAAATCCCTGCGGGAGACCAAGCTCCCCTGTGTCGCCAAGCATCCGCAACCGGACTGCCTGCTGATGAACGTCGAAGGGGGCATCGCCCGCTATGCAGTGCGCTACTGGCTGACCGATCTGGCTCGCGACGATCCGACCGACTCCATGGTGCGCAGCCTGATCGATGCCGCCCTGCGCCGCAACGATCGCCGCCTCACCCCGCCGATCTTCAACGTCTTTATGGCCAAGGAGAAGCAGCATCTGGATGCCCGCCACAAGCGCCACACCGCCGAACGAACCGATACCCTGCGCAAGCTGCCGCTGTTTGCCATGTTGCAGGAGAACGAGCTGCTCCAGCTGGCCGATCAGGTGAAGTTCGCCCCCTTCGTCAGTGGCGACATCATGCTGGAGCAGGGAGATGTCTCCAGCTGGCTGTTCGTGCTGGTCAAAGGGGAAGCCGAGATGGTGGTCAATGTCGAAGGGCGAGAGCTGAAGCTTGGTACGCTCAACGCGGGAGACTTTTTTGGCGAACTGAGCCTGCTCACCGGCGAGCCCAGCTCCTTCACGGTGCGGGCGGTGGCCACCGTCGAAACCTATCGCATCAATCAGGCAATGTTTCAGGAGTTGGTGATGCAGCGCGAGGCGCTGGTCGAGCCCCTCTACCGGGTGCTGAGCGACCGCCAGCAGGAGCAGCGGGCCCTGCTGGAGCGGGAGGCGGAAGCCATGAAGCAACCACCACAACAGCTTGATCTGCTTGATAAACTGATGAAGCTGTTCGGCGGAAGATGACGTAGCATGGCATCGTATTGAGGACATGAAGAGAGAACCGCAGCCATGTTACTGACCACCCTGGCCCTTGCCGCCAGCCTGCAATTTGATTGTCCCGCCACCATCGAGAGTCGCCAGCAGCTGCTGACCCCGCAGCAGGGCTGGCAGGCGTTCACCCGCAATGACGATGGCAAACCGGACGAAACCCTCAGCCACCGGCTCGATAATCTGGCCCTGTTCGACGGAGATCCTGCCGAGCTGGCCCAACTCAAACCGGATAATGGCGACAGCGACGAGATCCACTACTGGAGCCAGCTCGATAGCAGTCTGCGCCCGCTCTATCTGGTCTGCCGCTATCAGAACAGCGCCATCACCCTGCAGCAGGCGCTGCCCGTCGGCATCAGCTACTGCCGCGTCAACCAGCGCGATCGCTACACCCTGCTCGGGTTGGTTTGTCGCAAATAGCGGGCGTAACCCCTTGCCATATATCGCTATTCGCTGACAGCCATTACCGCCTGAGCGTGGCCACCCGCCAGCGCCATCAGAGCAGCAGCTCGGCCAGATCCTCCAGAGCCGTCAGCTCCACGTCCGGTAGCAGTTGCAGCTGTTGCCACGGTTGCCGCCGCTCGTTGAGCCAGGCGGCGCGAAAGCCGTGCAAGCGGGCACCCAGCACATCGGTCTCGGGATGATCCCCCACATGGAGGATCTGCTCTGCTGGCAACTTGAGGGTGCTGCGGGTCTGCTCAAACATATCCGGTGCCGGTTTCATTCTGGCGCCCGCCCCCGCCTTGCAGACCAGCGTGAAGTAGTGATCCAGCCCTGCCTGCGCCAGATCCAGATTGCCGTTGGTGATGACCACCAGTGGGTAGCGTTCGGCCAGTCTGGCCAGCAGCTGATGAGTGGACTCGCTCACCTCGATCTTCGAGCGCTCTGCCAGAAACGCAGCAAACACCTGCTCCGCCTCGCGACTGGCATGCTGGTCAGCCATCCCCCCCTCGACCATGGCGGCGCGGATGGTCTGCTGGCGCGCCAGACTGACATCGTGGCGCAGCTCGGGGGAACCGTTCAGCACACTGCGCTTGAGTTCCAGCCAGCGCGGCTTGTCGAGCATGGCGGTGGCCAGATATTCGCTGCGCAGATGGCTCAGCATCCACTGCTCGGCGCGCACGATGGCGGGGCCGTTGTCATAGAGGGTGTCATCGAGGTCAAACGAGATGGCAGCAACCGGCTGCCAGCGGCGATAGAAGTGCATGGACTCTCCTCTGCAACGGGGCTCAGGGCCCGTTATTCATCGTCCTGCGCATCCGAGTCACGCTTGGCCCTGGGGTGGGCGCTGTCGTAAACCTTGGCCAGATGCTGGAAGTCGAGGTGGGTATAGATCTGGGTGGTAGAGAGGTCGGCATGGCCCAGCAGCTCCTGCACCGCCCGCAGATCGCCGGAGGACTCCAGCATATGGGTGGCGAAGCTGTGGCGCAGCTTGTGGGGATGGACGTGGGCGTTGAGCGCCTGCTTGTTGCCCCAGCCATCAAGGCGAGCCTGCACCGAACGGGCCGACAGCCGCTGCTTGCGGCTGGAGACAAACAGCGCCTCGCTCTCGTCCCCGGCCAGCAGCGGGCGCACCTTGAGCCACTTCTGCAGCCACTCGACCGCCATCCGGCCGATGGGCAGCACCCGCTCCCGTGAGCCCTTGCCGGTCACCTTAAGCTGGCGGTCGTCGAGCTTCAGATCCACCAGATTGATCCCCACCAGCTCGGCCAGACGCAGCCCTGAGGAGTACATCAGCTCCATGATGGCGCGATCCCGCACCGCCAGCGGATCCTGCTCGTCGGTGATGTTGAGCAGCTGGTGCATCTCGTCCACATCGAGGTTTTTCGGCAGCGGCCGCCCCTGTTTGGGGGTGACGATGCCACGGGCCGGATTGGCGGTCAGCCGCCCCTGCCGCACCTGCCAGTCACAAAAGCTGCGCAGGGCCGAGACCTTGGTGGAAAGGGAACGAGGAGCAAGGCCCGCCTTGTGCATCCGGGTCACCAGAGTGCGCACCTGACTCGCCTCGAGCCGACCCCAGTCAGTGAGCCCGAGGGCCACCAGCTCGGCGGTCATCGCCTCCAGATGGGCTTGATAGTTATTGCGGGTATGAGGGCTGAGCTGACGCTCGACCCTCAGGTATTCGATAAAGGCCGCCAGCTCGTCCGCCAGTGCCGCAGGCAGTGTCGGTGCGACGACGGGAGCTTTGGCGGGTGCCCTGGCCGGTGTTCTAGCCATGAGTCAACTCGGGCAGACGCAGTTGCAGCAGGCGCCCCAGTTGGCCCAGCAGCAGGGTGTCGTTGTGGGGAGTAAAGTGGCCGGGATCCGAGCTGGCGAAGGCCAGCACACCGAGATCGCCGAGCCGCATCAGGGCCACCGAGTTGACCAGCACATCGTGGCCAAACAGCGCCTGCTTCTCGCTCTGGCTCAGGCGGCCAAAGTAGTAATCCTGCCCCGGCAGACGCTGACCCAGCAGGGATTCGAGCTGCTTGCCCTGTGCCAGAAAACGCTGCTCGGGCCCGCTCAGGGCAAACTTCTTGGGATTGAGCCAGAGCCGCAGCCCGGTCAGGCGCAGCCGCTGGACAAAGGCCTTGCCCATCACGGCACTCACTTCGAACAGGGTCTGGCAACCGTACAGCTCGCCGTAGAGATCGGCATAGACCCGGAAGATCCGTTCGTTCTCGCTGGCGATCCCCATCAATTCGGTGATCTCCTGCTCCAGCTGTTCGATCCGCTCGCGCTGACGCTCCAGCTGGCGCTCGACCAGCGAGACCGACCCTTTGCGTTCATGGGGAATGCGGATCCGGTCCAGCACGGCGGCATGGCGTTGGAAAAACTCGGGATAACGGGCCAGGTACTCCAGCACAGTGGCTTCATCCACCGATTGCTCCTGCCGTTTGAGTTCGCTCATAAATTGGTTGATCCATCAGAGAAATGGGGCTCGCTGCCCCGACATCATGGGCAAAGGGGGCCAACGCCCCCCGTACCTGAACCTTTATCGGCTAAACCTCTATCTGGCCGTCAAACACATGCTCGGCGGGACCTGTCATATAGACCGGCTGGCCCGGCCCCTTCCAGGCGATGGTCAGCTTGCCGCCCGGCAGGCTGACGGTGACCCGCTCCTTGAGCTTGCCCTGACTGATGCCAATCACTGCCGCCGCACAGGCACCGGTGCCGCAGGCCAGGGTCTCGCCACAGCCCCTTTCGAATACACGCAGCTTGATCTCGGTGGCGTTGACCATCTCCATGAAACCGACGTTGACCCGCTCGGGGAAACGCTCGTGGCGCTCCATGATGGCACCGAGCGTCTCGACCGGTGCATCGGCGACCGAAGGCACCTCGATAACGCAGTGGGGATTGCCCATGGAGACCACGCCACACATCACGGTATGCTCCTGCGCCCGCAGCAGATAGGTTTTCTCTGCCTTCTGGGCCCGGAACGGGATCTTGCCCGGCTCAAACTGGGGAACACCCATGTTGACCGTGACCTGATTCTCCCCCTCCAGCTGCAACACGATGCGACCCCGGGCGGTACTGACCGCGATGCGATCCCGGTTTATCAGCCCCTTGAGACGCACGAAACGGGCAAAACAGCGGGCACCGTTGCCACACTGCTCCACCTCGCTGCCATCGGCATTGAAAATGCGATAGTGAAAGTCGAGTTCAGGGTCATAGGGCGGCTCCACCAGCAGCAGCTGGTCAAAGCCGATCCCGAAGTGGCGATCTGCCAGCTTCTTGATGACGTCATTGCTGAAAAATACCTTCTGGGTGACGCCATCCACCACCATGAAGTCGTTGCCCAAGCCATGCATCTTGGAAAAATCTATCAACATCGTGCATTCCTGTGCTGTTAGGGCTGTAAAAACTCACCGTCAACCGTTATGAAATCATTGTCCCAGCCTGCACCATCAGGGCAGCAGGTGCTCACCGCGCCAGAGATCGGCCAACTGCTCACGCTCGCGGATCAGATGTGCTTCGGCACCATCCACCAGCACTTCAGCTGCGCGCGGACGGGTGTTGTAGTTGGATGACATGGTAAAGCCGTAGGCACCGGCCGAGCGCACTGCCAGCAGGGAGCCCTCGGCAATGGCCAGGGTGCGCTCCTTGCCGAGGAAGTCGCCGGTCTCGCACACCGGGCCCACCACGTCATAGATCGCGGGAGCATGGCCGGCACGGCTATCCACCTCGATGATGTTCATCCAGGCGCCGTAGAGCGAAGGGCGCAGCATGTCGTTCATGCCAGCATCGATCAGCGCAAAGTTGCGGGTTTCGCCCGGTTTCAGGTACTCGACCCGGGTCAGCAGCACGCCGGCATTGGCGACGATGGCGCGGCCCGGCTCGAACAGCAGGGTCAGATCCCGGCCCGCCAGCTTCTGCTTGAGCGCTTCGGCATACTCGGTCGGATGGGGTGGCTGCTCGGAACCATAGTTGACCCCAAGGCCGCCACCCACATCCAGATGGTGGATATGAATACCTTCCGCCGCCAGACCATCGATCAGCCGCAGCAGCTTGTCAGCCGCCTCCATAAAGGGATTCAATTCAGTGAGTTGCGAGCCGATATGGCAATCCACCCCGACGATCTCGATGTTCGCCATCGTGGCCGCCTTGCGATAGATGGCTGGCGCCAGCTCGATGGGAATGCCGAACTTGTTCTGCTTGAGGCCGGTGGAGATATAGGGGTGAGTACCGGCATCGATATCCGGATTGACCCGCACCGAGACGCGAGCCTTCTTGCCCATGCTGCCCGCCACCCGATTGAGGCGCTCCAGCTCGGCTTCCGACTCCAGATTGAAGCAGAGGATCTCTTTATCCAGCGCGAGGCGCATCTCCGCTTCACTCTTGGCGACCCCGGAGAAGACCACTTTGGCCGGATCACCGCCCGCCGCCAGTACCCGCGACAGCTCGCCACCGGAGACGATGTCAAACCCCGAGCCCAGACGGGCCAGCAGGTTGAGCAGCGCCAGGTTAGAGTTGGCCTTCACCGCATAGCAGATCAGATGGGGAATATCGCCAGCGGCCTTGTCGAAGGCGTGCCAGTGGCGCTCGAGGGTCGCACGGGAGTAGACGTAAAGCGGGGTACCGTACTGCTCGGCAAGCTGTTGCAGCGGGGTTTGCTCGGCCTGAAGCTGGCCGGCGGCGTCGTAGTTAAAGTGATCCAAGGGGGCGGTTCCTTCCTAGAATGGGTGCGGCATTAGTGCGGCGCGGCCTCGGTGGCAGCCTCAGTGGTCGCAGGCGGTGCTGCTTGCGGTGTACTCTGGCTCTGTGGCTGCTCGGGGGGCGGCATATAGAGCGGCCCCTTCAGACCGCACGCGGCCAACCCGAGGGACAGAAGAGTGGCAAGCAGACACTTGGTGAACTGAGTGATCATAATGGTTCGCTGCGAAAAAATTTTTGGCCCTCTATAATCGCACTCACATTGTTAAAAGCAACAGGATAAACCGATGAAGGATCACGAGTATCACGCCCTGACCGACGCCTTTTTCCAATATGTGGAAGACACGCTCGACGAGGGGTATCCGGATATCGACTGCGAACGCAGCGGCGGCGTATTGACCCTCTCTTTCGAGAACAAGACCAAGGTCATCATCAACAAGCAGGAGCCACTGCACCAGATTTGGGTCGCCACCCGCGAGAACGGCTTCCACTTCGAACTGCAGGGTGACACCTGGATCGACAACCGCTTCGGCCACGAGCTCAAGGCGCTGCTGAGCCAATCCTGCACCGCCCAGGCGGGCGAAGAGGTGGTGTTCCCATGATCGACCTGCACCCGCAGGGCGCCCGTCATGCGGTGATCTGGCTACACGGGCTGGGTGATTCCGGCGCCGGTCTCGCCCCGCTGGTGGAGGCGCTGGATCTGCCCGCCGAGCCACCGGTGCGTCACCTGTTGCCGGATGCCCCCGAGCGCCCCATCACCATCAACATGGGCTACAAGATGCGCGGCTGGTACGACATCAAGAGCTTCGAGGATCCCGCCGAGCGGGCCGTGGAGTCCCATGTCCGTGACTCGGCCAACCAGATTGCCGCATTGCTCGATCAGCTGGTGGCCGACGGGTTTGCCCCCGAGCATATCGTGCTGGCAGGTTTCTCTCAGGGCGGGGTGATTGCCTCCTTCACCGCGCTGCGCTATCAGGCAACGCTGGCGGGCCTGCTCTGCATGTCCACCTATCTGGCAGCCCCCGACCAGCTGCTCGGCGAGATGAGCGAGGCCGCTCGCACCCTGCCCATCTGCTACATGCACGGCATCTATGACGATGTGGTGAGCCTGTCGCTCGGTTGGGATGCCAAGAAGCGGCTGGAAAGCGCCGGACTCGCCCCCGAGTGGCACGAGTACCCGATGCGTCACGAGATCTGCCGCCCGCAGCTGGGCGACATTCGCAGCTGGCTGCTGGCTCGCCTCGGCGCCTGAGCCTCTCCGGTAAAGCAAACGGCCTGCATCTGCAGGCCGTTTTTTATGACGATTCCAACTGGCGGGTCAGCCCACTTCTCGAGCGGGCGGCACCTGTTCGCGCAGAGTGCCCTGACTGCGATAGGGGATCACATCCAGCTCGCCATTCACTTGTACTATCTCGTAGTACTGGGGCAGGTTGAAGTTGATGAACTGCCCATCATCGCTGAACCGCTCGTGATTCGAGGTGTAGAAGCGGTTGACCCCCGCCACCAGCTCATCCTTGTTGCCGGCAAAGTGCTGGTAGATCTCCACCCGGTTCGCCTCATCGAGGATATAGATGTTGGTGCCCGCATCCCGGGTATCGAAGAAGAACTGCACCAAGCCTTCGCTGGCGTAGGCATCGACGATGCTCGGCAGATGCTGGCTGTGGGTCTTGTCGAGCCGCAGCGGCAGGTGATCCAGCTTGTTGTGGGAGATGTGACGGTAAAAATCGATGGCGTTTTCCAGCTTCTTCACCGACACCCCGCGCCGCTCGAAGAAGATGCCGTACTTCTCGCGGCCAAGGGCCATGGTCTTGACCAGCTGCTGCTTGTCGCGGGCAAGGCGCAGGTCGATACACTCCGCCACCAGGGTCTGGAAGCGGGAGCGCACCAGAGAGCGGAAGTGCTGGCTGTAGCAGAACACCTCGATCATCTCGGGGGCGGCGGCATCCTGATGCATCTTGCCGAGGATAGTGGTGAGGGCATCGACCACCGCCTCGTCCCCCTGGAAGTGCAGGGTACGGATCTCGCTCCAGGAGTTGCGATAGACCAGATCCACCGAACCGACCAGACACTCCTGATTGCGACCGAACGAGAAGACATCCACGGTATTGGCGTCAAATTCGATCACCTGACCGACCCAGTGGCTGGTCGGGTCCATCTCCAGATTGAGGAAGATGGAGAGCTGGCGAATTTCGCACGGTCGGCTGAGCGCCAGGTTGGTGGCCAGCGGGTACTTCTCGGGGAAGCAGCCGGAGAGATCGCGGCAGAACTGGTGCAGATTGTCGATGTGCAGATCCGAGCCCTGATTGAACAGGTGCACCCGCGACTGGGGGGTCAGCAGATCGTTGAAGTAGGCCCAGGAGACCAGCTTGCTGATGTAGCCGTTGAACTCGAGCGGCGCGCGACCAATGATGTCCACCGGCTCCAGCGAATGTTTGTAGAGATACCAGCCGGCGCGGTTGAGGCGACCGTGGGGCACCTGCACGAAGCTAAGGTCGGGCTCGCTCAGATCCGGCGCGATCTTGAGGTTCACCCGCTGCACCTTGCCCGGCAGGCTCTCGAACGCGGCGTATAGTTTACGCGACAGGATGCCGATATCTTCCGGGTTGATCGACTCGCTGATGTTGTTGCGGCGGGCGAACTGGATCAGGTTGCGGTAGCTCTGCATCAGGGCTTCCAGCAGCTCGGCGTGAGCGATCTTCACCTCTTCGATCTTCCACTCGTGGCGATGATCGAGTTGATAGAGCTTTTCCTGACTCCAGCCCCAGTAGGAGACCAGCTGGCTCATCTGCTCGCGGCGCCACTCGGGGGAGTGATCATCCTTGGGATGGCTGAGACCGTCGCACACCTTGAGGTAGAAGCAGCGGCGCACCAGATCGAGCCGCGCCATGTCGCCGATGGACTTGAGGTAGTTGGTCACCTTGTCCAGCATCAGACAGTAGTTGTCGAGCCGATAGTGCATCCCCTCGTTGTGCTGGAACCAGTCGCGACCAATCATCGACAGCAGGCGGGTATTGGGATACTCGTGCGAGTAGGCTTCCATCAGCACCGACTTGAGCACCGCCTTGTAGGGGGAGTCGATCCCCTTGTAGAGCTGCCACAGGGCGGAGCCGAAATACTCTTCGGCCGGAATACGGTCAAAACTGCCTAGATCGAGCCAGTCGTCCTGCTTGAGCTTGCCGCTCTCGAACAGCTCGTTCACATACGCATCGTAGTGATCATCACACTCGGTGGGCACCAGATACCAGATCAAGCGTTTGCCCGCGATACGCATGGCACTGCGGTAGAACTCGTCGAGCAGCAGCAGGTGCTGGGCACTGCCGCAGCTCTCCCCCTGCATCTGGGCATCGTTGGTCTGGCGGAACTTGTCTTCCGGGATCAGGAAGAAGTTGAGATCGACCCCGCGCTGTTCGGCCCACTTGGAGAGTTGCTGGCATTTCAGCTCCAGCAAATCGAGCCGCTCCTGAGACAAACCGGCCACGTGGCAGACCCAGATATCGAGATCGGAGTGACAGCATTGACCGATGGAGGAGGTGCTGCCCATGGAGTAGAGCCCCTGAATGGCCCGATCATGGGTGGCAAGACCACTCTGACAGTTGGCGTTGCGACAGAGGTCATCGATGAAGGCTTGCTGCTCGGCGGTGGCGCTGAAGCTCCAGATGCCATGAGGGACATCACCGGAGACATAACCGGGCAGCAGGGGATGATTGAAGTGCAGCATGACAGGCAGCAGTTGGAATACCTGCTGCCCATAGCGACTCATGAGGCCTAACGCCCGTTGCGTCTTGAGACGGGTAATGTCGTCATAACGCGCAACCAGCGTATCGATGTGTTCCTGCAATGCCCTGCCTATCACCTAAGTGAAAATGACGCACCAAAAGGGGGATACGTCAAAAAAGTGTGATCATGTTAACAATGCAAACAGCGGTGGTAAACAAGCCTTCAGCTAAACGCCAGATTATTTCTGGTATGACCACATCAAGTATCAGGGGAAATCATTAAATTCCAATACATTCAATGAATTAATCAACACCACTTGCTTAATGAAAATCATTTTCAGCATGCATTTTTGAGCTTGGCCCCGCTTTTGCCGGCTCCGCCATGAAAGCCCGGGCAAAGGGTGGTAATATCGATTTCCTTCTAAAAATGAAACAACTGATTGATATGGCAGCCCGAACCCTGAAAATTGCCACTCGCAAGAGCCCGCTGGCCCTGTGGCAGGCCAACTTTGTCAAAGACCGGCTCGAAGCCCTGCACCCGCAGTTGCAGGTCGAACTGGTGCCCATGAGCACTCAGGGTGACAAGATCCTCGATACCCCGCTGGCCAAAGTGGGCGGCAAGGGGTTGTTCGTCAAGGAGCTGGAGACCGCCATGCTGGAAGGGCGGGCCGATATCGCCGTTCACTCCATGAAAGATGTGCCGGTGGAGTTCCCCGAGGGGCTCGGCCTGCACACCATCTGCGAGCGGGAAGATCCCCGTGATGCCTTCGTCTCCAACCGTTTCAAGGCCATTGCCGAACTGCCGCAAGGGGCCGTGGTCGGCACCTCCAGCCTGCGCCGCCAGTGCCAGCTGCGCGCCGCCCGCCCGGATCTGGTGATCCGCGACCTGCGTGGCAACGTCAACACTCGCCTCGCCAAGCTGGATGCCGGTGAATACGACGCCATCATCCTCGCCGCCGCCGGTCTGAAACGACTGGAGATGGCGCACCGCATCACCGCCTTTATCGAGCCGGAACAGAGCCTGCCTGCCAACGGTCAGGGCGCCGTCGGCATCGAATGCCGCCTCGACGATGTTGAGCTGCACGCTCTGTTGGCGCCGCTGGAACACGCCGAAACACGCGCCCGGGTACTGACCGAGCGCGCCATGAATCGCGCCCTGCAAGGGGGATGTCAGGTCCCCATCGGTGCCTACGCACTGGTCGAAGGCGAGCAGATCTGGCTGCGTGGTCTGGTGGGTAGCCCGGATGGCAGCCAGGTGATCCGCGACGAGATCCGCGGCCCGCTGGCCGATGGTGAGGCCCTCGGCGAGCAACTGGCCCAGCGCCTGCTGGCAGCCGGTGCCGACGAGATCCTGGCCGAGGTCTACCGCGCATGACCCCGCTGGTGGTGCGTCCGGCCATTCAGGCCGCCGAGCTGGTGCAGTTGCTGCGCCAGCACGGCCATGCACCACTCTGCAGCCCGCTGCTGGAAACCGTGGCGGGCAGTGAACTCCCTCTCCTGCCCGACCTGTTGCGCAGTGCTGACGCGGTTATCGCCGTCAGCATCCATGCCGTTCATTTTGCACACGATTTTCTGTTGCAAACTGGTCAGACCTGGCCACATATTGAGTACTTTGCGGTGGGTCAGGCCAGCGCAGATGCGTTTGCCGCCATCGGCATCACGGCAAGCTGCCCGGATGACCCGCGCAGCGAAGGGCTGCTGGCCCTGCCCGCCCTGCAGCAGGTAGCAGGCAAACGGGTGCTGATCCTGCGCGGCAATGGCGGGCGGGATCTCATCGCCAGCACACTGGCCTCACGCGGTGCTCTGGTGCACTATTGTGCGGCCTATGAGCGCCACTACCCCGAGCTAGACGGGGACACATTAACCCACCACTGGCAGGCAGCGGGGCTGGACAGCCTGCTCATTACCAGTGGTGAACTGCTGCAACGGCTGCTGGAGCTGGTTCCCGACCACCAGCGGCCCTGGCTTTTTGACCGCCTGCTGGTGGTCCCCAGCCCGCGCGTGGCCGAGATGGCCCACTCCGCGGGCTTTATCCATATCACGATTGCCCAAGGTGCATCCAACCAGGCCATGACGGCCGCACTGGAACTGAGGAAGATGGAATGACAGAACAACAAGAATCCCAGGTCAAACCCCAGCCGACCGCTGCGGTCAATGGCAGCAAGAGCCGCTCCGGTGCCGTACTGGGAGGGGTCGCCATCCTGCTGGCCCTTGGCCTGACCGGCGGTCTCTATCTGCACGGTCACAAGAACGCCGTGGCCCAGCAGGCCGAACTGGCCCAGCTCAAGCAGCAGCTGGCGAGCGCCCTGAGCAAGATCGACCAGACCAGCAGCAAGGATGCCGAGCAGCTGGCCGCACTGGATCAAACCCAGCAGCGACTGCAGGGGGAGATGCAGGGTCTGCAGAACCGGGTACTGGATCTGAATGACAAGCGCCCCAACGACTGGATGCTTGCCGAATCCGAGTATCTGGTACGGATGGCGGGCCGCAAGCTGTGGCTGGAGCATGACCTCGTCTCCGCCATCACCCTGCTCGGCAATGCCGACGAGCGGATCGCTGCCCTCAACGACCCCAGCCTGATGCCGATCCGCAAGGCGTTGGCCGAGGATATCGCCAAGCTCAAGGGGATGCCGCGCATCGACCGCGAGGGGCTGACCCTCAAGCTGGCGGCACTGTCCGACCAGATCGAGCTGCTGCCCCTCTCCACCGTCAGCATGCCGGAAGCCAAGGCCGAACCGGATCAGGCTGTCAGCACCAATCCCGAAGAGTGGGAGAGCAACCTGAAGAAGAACTGGGTCAAGTTCACCGAGAACTTCGTCACCATCCGCCGCCGCGATGGTGCAGTAGAGGCGCTGCTCTCGCCGCAGCAGGAGATCTTCCTGCGTGAAAACCTCAAGACCAAGCTGTTGCAGGCCCAGCTCTCCGTCTATCGCGAGCAGCAGGCGCTCTACGAAGACAGCCTGGACAAGGCCCAGCGCTGGCTGACCCAGTATTTCGACACCGACAACAGCGCCACCCGCTACATGCAGGGCGAGATCGACAAGCTCAAGGGTGAGCAGATCCAGATCGACTATCCGGCACAGTTCAAGACCCAGGCGATACTGGAGCAGGTGCTGACCGAACGCCTGCAACGCATTCTGGCCAGCAGCTGAGGAGGGCACCATGATCCGTATAATCATTCTGGTTGCCGTGATGGTCGCAGGGCTGATCTTTGGCCCGCAAGCCTCCGGCAACAAGGGCTATGTGCTGATTGCCCTTGGCAATTACACCATCGAATCTTCCGTCACCAGCGCGGTGATCCTGGCAGTGCTGTTCTACGGCGCCCTGCTGATCGTCGAGTGGCTGATGGGTCGGGTATTCGGCCTGCGCCGCAAGACCCTCGGCTGGTACGGCTCGCGCCGCCGCCGCAAGGCCAATCAACAGACCGTCGCCGCCACCCTGGCAATGGCCGAAGGGCACTACAGTCAGGCTGAAAAGCTGCTGATCAAGGGGGCCAGCAACAGCGACACCCCGCTGCTCAACTACCTGAGCGCCGCCAAGGCGGCCCAGGCCCGTGGTGACGACGCCCGCCGGGATCAATACCTGCAAAAAGCGCAGGAGGAGAACCCCAAGGCCGAGCTGGCGCTCACCCTGACCCAAACCCAATTGCAGATCGAGCAGGGCCAGTACGATACCGCGCTGGCGATGCTGGAGTCAGTCTACGCCCTCAACCCGCGCCACCCCATGGTGCTGGATCAGCTGCGTCAGGTGCATCTGGCCCGTCAGGACTGGAGCGCCCTGTGCGACCTGATCCCGACACTGCACAAGGTGGGCAAGCTGACCCCGAAACAGGAAGAAGATCTGCTGCAACAGGCTTGGTCTGGTCGTCTGCAACAGGCTGCCGGCAGCCTCGAGACCCTCAAGGCGGTATGGCAGGATCTGCCGCGCAAGCTGCGCCTCGAGCCAGAACTGCTGGCCTGCTACGGCGATCTGCTGCGCCAGCTGGGCGCCGATGGCGAGGCCGCCACCCTGTGGCAGGAGGCACTGCGAAAACAGCCGATGCCCCAGTTGCTGGCTCGTCTGCCCAAGCTGAAACTCGACAGCTACCAGCCGCTGCTGGCGCTGCTGCAAAAACAGCAGGGGCAACCGGATGTGGACACCGCACTGGCCCAGCTCTATCTGCTGGCAGGTCAGCTGGACGATGCCCAGAAGCTGCTGGAGCAGGAGGTGGAGCGGGCGCCGAGCGCCGCCGCCTACCACGCCCTCGGCCAGCTGATGGACAAGCGCCGCCTCACCAACAAGGCCAACGAGTACTATCGTCAGGCACTGGAACTGGCGGGAGTCTGATCCCCAGCGAACAGAAACGCGAGAGGCCGCATGATGCGGCCTCTTTTTTATCTCTTCGCCCTGCCCTCGTCAGGTGGTGAGCCGTTCCAGCTCACCGATCAGCCAGATGGCCTCGGCACGGTGGCTGCCGCACACATCCTTCATGGGACGAAAACCGCCGCACACCGCTGGCCGCTCCGGTTGACCGAAGATCTTGCAGCCAAGGGCGCTATCGAGCTGGATACAGGGGACGCCAGCCGGTTTGCCATCTGGCATACCGGGAATGGCACTGCTTATACTGGGGGCGATGCAACAGGCAGCGCAGCCGCTACGACACTCCATAGACTCCACTCCTTTGGGACGGTCTGAGCCACCATAGCCGAAGCCGCAGCACAAACGTAGCTGGCGCACAACAAAAAGCCCGACCGCACGGGCGATCGGGCTTCAGACACAGCCGGTTCAGCGAGCCATCATCACAGGATGATATCGCGAACCACGCTGTCTTTGCGCTCAAGATAATGGATCGACTTGATACGACGAATGGTACGGGATTTACCACGGATCAGCAGGGTCTCGGTGGTCGCCATCACGCCATCGCTGGTGATGCCATCCAGCAGATCCCCCTTGGTGATGCCGGTGGCGGAGAAAATGACGTTGTCATTCTTCGCCATGTCTTCCAGCTTGAGCACCTTGTTGACATCGATGCCCAGCGCTTCGCAGCGGGCAATTTCCTGCTCGCCCAGCGCACGCACTTCCGGGCTGTCGCCCTTGACGCGGTGACGCGGCACCAAACGGGCCTGCATGTCACCATCCAGCGCGCGGATCACCGCCGCGGAGATCACCCCTTCCGGTGCGCCGCCGATGCCATACAGCATGTCGACTTCGCTGTCCGGCAGACAGGTGAGGATGGAGGCGGCAACGTCACCATCAGGAATGGCGAACACCCGCACGCCCAGACCCTGCATCTCCTTGATTGCCTTGTCATGACGCGGCTTGGCCAGGGTAATGACGGTCAGACGGGAGAGCGGCTTGCCCAGCGCCTTGGCCACGGACTTCAGGTTCAGCTCGAGAGCCTGATCCAGGTCGATGGCGCCTTTGGCCTTGGGCCCGACGATCAGCTTTTCCATGTACATGTCAGGCGCTTTCAGGAAAGAACCCTTGTCGCCCACCGCCAGCACGGCCAGCGCGTTGGCCTGACCCATGGCAGTCATGCGGGTACCCTCGATGGGATCGACCGCGATATCCACCGCGTCGCCGTGTCCGGTACCAACCTTCTCGCCGATATAGAGCATCGGCGCTTCATCAATTTCACCTTCGCCGATCACAATCTCACCATCGATCTCGATCTGGTTGAGAATGTGGCGCATGGCCGCTACGGCCGCCCCATCAGCGATATTCTTGTCACCACGTCCGAGCCACTTGTAGCCAGCCAGTGCAGCCGCTTCCGTCACTCGGGAAAACTCGATTGCCAGTTCACGTCTCATCGCATATCCAACCTATGGAGCTCGAAAACGGGCGGCATTCTACCACAAGGGCAAACCTTTGCGCACAAAAGTAGCCGCTGCGAGCAAGAATGTAGCCAATTCATCCAATTGCAACCCAATTGCCATCGACTCTTCATCCAACTGTCACCCCGCTGTCATCCCTGCTGCCTAGCATGACCTCGTTTTCAAAACAAAAGCTTGCAACACCACAAGGGATTAAGATGAAAAAGCTGACTGTAGTGGCACTGGCTCTCACCGCAGCCTTCCAGGCTCAAGCCGTTGAAGTGTACAAAAATGACACCTCCATGCTGGATCTCTATGGCCGTATCTACGCTGGCCACTTCTTTGGTGACAAGAAGGAACTGGATGCCAGCGGCAAACCGAAAAGCGAATACAGCGACAAACAGGGTGCCAACCAGTTTGTCCGTTTCGGCGCCAAGGCCGAGACCCAGATCCAGAGCGGCCTGAAGGCTCTGGCTCAGTACGAAGTACAGATGTATATCAATGACAGCGAGAAGACCATCAGCGAGAACTCCGACAACCTGCGCACCCGTCTGGCGTTCGCCGGTGTCGGCGCTGACTGGGGCACCGTGACCTTCGGTCGCCAGAAAGGGGCCCCGGGTTTCCTGGCCGACTGGACTGATGTCTCCCTCTCCGACGGCTACGGCAACGAAGCGCTGGGCGCCAAGACCGACACCTTCGCCACCAACCGCGCCGGTTCCGTGCTGAAATACTCCGGCCTGTTCAATGGCTTCCAGCTCGACACCAGCTACAAGTTCGACGGTGGTGACACCGAAGAGACCACCAGCAAGGATAGCGACGCCGCCTACGGTGCTGCCGTGGCCTATACCTTCCCGTTCAACCTGTCACTGGGTACCGCCTACAACGTCGGTATCCGCGACAAGAGCGGTGAAGAAGATGCCAAGCTGTGGCTGATCTCCGCCAAGTTCGACAACAAGGCCGCCTACGCCGCCCTGAGCTATGCCGATGGCAGCGACTTCCTGGCGACCGGCACCGATCACACCGGTTGGGAAGCCGCGCTGGGCTACAACTTCGAGAACGGCTTCGGTCTGATGGCCCTGTGGAACAAACAGGAGCAGGACAAGGCTGGCATCAAGAAAGACAACGTGGATTACTACACCCTGGGTGCCCAGTACAAATTCAACAAGAACCTGCGGGTGATTGGCGAGTACCGCATCAACAATCTGGACAGCAAGGAGAGCGGCAAGCTCAACGTCAAGGATGACTTCCAGCTGGCTGCCCGCTACGACTTCTAATCGAGGTTTTGCGGATCCCCAAAGCGCGATGGCTTGCCATCGCGCTTTTTGCTGAGCGTCGCTCACGACCGGAGAAAGTGGCCTAGGCTCAACAGTAGATGTATCGCCGGAGAGATGATCATGGTCAGGCTGCCTTTCGTCCTGCTGTTACTGCTGGCTCTTCCCGCTCACGCCCTCTCTATCGCCATGGTGCTGTGGCGCGGTGAAACCGCAGCCGAAGCGGGCTTTCGGGCAGAGCTGACCCGCCTTGGCTATCAGGCCACCATCACCACCTATAACGCCGATCAGGATCGTACGGCGCTGGCAACCATGCTGCGCCAGCAGATGCTGCCGAAACTGGCCGAATACGACTACATCTACACTTTTGGCACCACCGCCACCACCATGACCAAGAGTCTGGTGGCCAACCGCAAGCCTCTGATTTTCAATGTGGTTTCCGATCCGGTCGGGGCAGACATCCTCTCGGAAGACAAAGCCCAGAACAGCATGGTGGCCGGGGTAAGCAACATGGTGCCGATGGCACTGCAACTGGCCAACGCCAGCGAGCATCTGGCCACCGGCAAACGGCTGCTGCTACCCTTCAACCCCCGTGAGCAGAACACCCTGCTGGTGGCCGATATGTTGCTCAATGAAGCGAAACGCTATCAGTGGCAGATGGTCACCTGGCGAATGGCCCCTGACCCACGGCGGCTGGACAACGAACTGAAGCGGCTGCAACAGGATGCCAAAAACGACATCGTCTTTCTGGCCGCAGACAGCTATCTGCTCTCCATCGCCCCCCGTTTGCTGAATGCGCTCAACGCAGCGGCCATCCCTACCATCTGCAGTGCCGAGCTGTTCGTCGAACACGGCTGCAGCGTTGGCACCATCAGCAGCTACGAGGCGCTGGGCAAGATGGCCGCCGGGATCATCCACCGCCATCAGCAGGGAACAGAGTTGCAGGATATTCCGCTGCAGACCGATCCCCATCCCAAACTGGTGCTGGGACAACTGGGTAACGCCATCAAGCAGGAAGCGAGCCCCGAAACGCCGAAGCCTTGATAAAGATCTCGGCCAATCAGGCTCCGGGCGGGTATGCTGTTGACCCCCATCGCCCGAGAGCCCTTTCCCATGAGCACCACCGTCTTTTTTGCCGTTCTTCTGGCAGCCCTGCTTCACGCCAGCTGGAATGCGCTGGTCAAAATTGGCGAAGAGCGGCTGGTGGGCGTGTCACTGGTGGCGATCTTCTCAGGGCTTATCGCCGCCGTGGCGCTGCTACCCATGGGGCTTCCCTCTGCTGCCGAGCTGCCCTGGCTCGGCCTCTCAGTCCTGCTCCATATCGGTTACTGCCTGTTTCTCAGCCATGCCTACAATCAGGGCGATTTTGGCCAGATCTATCCGCTGGCCCGTGGCAGTGCCCCACTGCTCGCCATGGCGTTAAGTGCCCTGCTGCTGGGGGACTACCCCGGTTACGGCGGCATCATCGGTGCCTGCGTGCTGATCATGGGGGTCTTGCTGATGGCCTGGCGAGGTGGGCAGCAACGCCTTGACAGCAAGGCAGTTCGTGCAGCCCTGATCACGGCCATGTTCACGGCGACCTACACCCTATCGGATGGGGCCGGCGCCCGCGCAGGGGGTGAACCGGTACGCTACACCCTCTGGCTCTTTGCCTGCACCGGGCTGGCAATGCTGCTGGTGCTGCTCGTCCACCAGAAACGCAACGCATGGCGCCAGATCCGTCAATATGCACTGGTTGGCGCCACCGGAGGGGCTATGTCACTGCTCGCCTACGGGATTGTTATCTGGGCCATGACCCAAGCCCCCATTGGCGTGGTCGCGGCTCTGCGCGAAAGCAGTGTGCTGTTTGCCATGCTGCTCTCGGTCTGGCTGCTGAAAGAGCCGCTCGGGCGCATGCGGCTGACGGCGGCGGCCATTATCACCGGCGGCGTGCTGCTGACCCGGCTGGGAGGATAAGCGCTGTCGCCATTGGTGCAGATTTATCTGACAGGATGGCGTAATTCACTCCGCCAAATATGCCGAATACGAATAATGGAAATAAGTCTCGGCCCGGGCGTAAATGTTTACATCCGCAACGTATCAATTAACTGGCAGGTCTGTTTATTTCAACCACAGCTTCATTCGGGAAACTTACCTGCCCAGCAGCATTAATGATAAAATCGTTCACAGTTAATTTTCGGCAACGCTGACCAATACCGCGCATGGCACAGACCATGCCGCTCCGCCCATACATTCATTGACCGCCTGACGGGTAAGCCAGCCCGGTCAGAGATGACCCGATCGCGCCCGCCACAGCAAGATGGCATGGCGCTACCGCGTTATTAATGGGTCCGGTTTCGTCTGTTTAATTTTTGATTATTTTAAATCCAGCACCATCAGGGAGTTTTTAATATGTCAGCAAAAAAGCTGAAGTTGGGCGCCTTTATATTGATGATATTAACATCGGTATTTGGCGTCACTAATATCGGGATCGGTTTTTACCGAATGGGATATGCCGCCATTCCGATGTTCGTGATCGGCGGTCTGTTCTTCTTCATCCCGTTCATTTTGATGATGATCGAATTCGGCACCGGTTTTCGCAAAGAGGCGGGCGGCATCTTTACCTGGATGCGTCACTCGGTCTCGACCCGATTCGCCTTTATCGGTCTGACCATGTGGTTCGCCTCCTACGTCATCTGGATGTTTGGCAAGGCGCTCTCTATGTGGGTGCCCCTCTCCTTCATGCTGTTTGGCCGCGACATCACCGTCATCCCGGTCACCCTGGGCACCGGCATCGACTTCGGCCCCTTTATTCTGGGTGTGGTCGCCATCGCACTGGTTGCCACCGTCACCAAGCTCATCACCCTGGGCAGCGCCCGCTTCGCCAAAGTGGCGGCCATCGGCGGCCTCTCCGTGGTGGCACTCAACGTGCTGTTGCTGGTCGGCGGCGTCTTCACCTTCGCAGTGAGCGGCATGACCCTGCAGGAGCCCTTCACCCAGGCATCGCTGACGGCCTCTCCCAATGCCGCTTTCAACGACATCATCCCCTTCCTCGGCTTTATGGTGTTCGCCATCTTCGCCTACGGCGGGGTCGAGGCGATGGCCGGGGTGGCTGACGAGCTGGAAGATCCCGAGCGTGACCTCAAGCGCGGCATCTTCCTCTCCGGCGCCTTCATCGTACTCTGCTACATCATCGGCTTTCTGGCGGTCGGCGCCATCATGCGCTGGAGCGACTTCCCGGCCGAGGGGATCACCTCTCTCTCCGCCCTCTTCATCATCATGCTGGAGCTGGGGCGCCATCTCGGTGGCGAGTGGCTGGGACAGGTGTTCATGCGCTTTGCCGGATTGGGCATGTTCCTGAGCTATCTGGGTGCCTTTATCGCCCTCTCCTACGCACCGCTGCGCCAGTTCATCACCGGCACCCCGAGCTACTTCTGGCCGGAGCGTTTCCAGCGCGAGAACGAGAATGGCGTACGGATTGAAGCCCTCAAGGTGCAAGCCTGGGTGGTCTGTCTGTTCATTGCCGCCAAGTCCATCTTTACCCTGATCAACCCGGAAGGGGCCGCCGCCCTCTATGAGCTGATCATCACCATGACCAACGTCGGCATGACCCTGCCCTACATGTTCCTCATCTACGCCTGGTATCGCTATCGCAACAACCCGGCGCTGGACAAGGATCTGATCTTCTTCAAGAGCGCGGGCTCGGTACTGCTGGCCACCATCATCAGCCTGATCCTGGTCGCCTTCGGCAACGTCTTTACCGTGGTGGCCCCCTTTATCTCCGGCGATATCTCCACCGGCGTCTGGACCATCATTGGCCCGCTGCTGTTCGTGGTGATCGCCATGCGCTTCAAGATAAAGCAGGAAGATGCCCACTAAACGGCAAGCAATGCTCCATGCCAATCGGGACTGTTCTGGTCCCGATTTTTTTAGTGCCGGCTTCCGCTCGCCATCACGACCAGTCCATAGTTTCAATGTAAGAAAAGACTCTATGGAGACCTCTTTTACGCTCTCCTCGCCGTCAGAGCGCGCTCAACGCCGTAAATTATCAATATCAAGGTGAGAATGATTGTGAAGCGCCAGTTCACGACATATAACTTAGCGAGATATCCCTGTATTTCGTCCGGTAGAGCTGATCATGATGATGCGTTCCCTCCTTCCCCTGTTGCTTGGCGCAGTAATGCTGCCGGCCACTATGGACAGTGCCCATGCCAACCCCTTTGCCGCCAGCAGCAAGAGCAGCAGCGGCTTTCTCGAGCGACGGGATGTGCCCAACCTCAGCTCGGCTGCCTTCGTGGTGGCCAACCACAGAACCGGCGAGGTGATCTCCGAGCGCAACGGCAACCGGGTAATGCCAATCGCCTCACTCACCAAGCTGATGACGGCGCTGGTGGTGCTGGATGCCAACCTGCGCCTTAACGAAATGCTCACGGTGACCAATGCCGACATCGACCGCATCAAGGGAACCGGCTCGCGCCTGGCCATCGGTTCCAGGCTCAGCCGCGCCGAAATGCTCCATATCGCCCTGATGTCCTCTGAAAACCGCGCAGCCTCGGCGCTGGCCCGCCACTATCCCGGCGGCCAGCGCGCCTTCGTCGAGGCGATGAATGCCAAGGCCCGCATGCTGGGGATGTGGAATACCCGCTACGCCGACAGCACCGGACTCAACCCGCGCAATGTCTCCACCGCGCAGGATCTCGCCAAGCTCGCCGCCGCAGCTGCCTCCTATCCGCTGATCCGCCAGTACTCCACCGACGAGCAGAGCTATGTGCGCACCAACAAGCGCCAGCTGCACTACCTCAACTCCAACCGGCTGATCCGCGAAGGGCAATGGGAGTTCACCCTCTCCAAGACCGGCTATATCCGCGAAGCGGGCCGCTGTCTGGTGCTGGGCACCAAGGTCAATCGTGAGCCGGTGATCATGGTGCTGCTCAATGCCGAGACCACCAACGATCGGGTCGCCGACGCCAAGCGGATCAAAACCTGGCTGGAGAGCTCGGGCAGAACCACCCTGGCAGCCAACCAGAGCAGCATGCTGACTCACCAGTAAGCTCGAACATCCCCAACCAAGCGAGGCGCCCGCCTCGCTTTTTTTATCTGCATGAGCGCGCCCAAAAACGGGAGCTTGCTCCCGTTACAGGTAACACCTTCCGCCATCCCGTTACAAAATGTAACTACTCAACAGCGTGATTCACACTAATAGAATCAATTGGTTGTAAGTTTTCGGCAAGAATTTTAGCGTGCCATCACAACCCCTGTAGCGACGAGCCACCATGCGTATTTCCAGTATCGAGTGCGGGCGGGTACTGGCCATTCTGGCCGTGATGACCATTCACGTATCCCCCTTCGCCAATCCCTTCAATCCCGCCCTGTGGGGAAGCGGATCCTGGCTCTGGCTGAGCGGCACAATCAACCAGTTATGCCGCTTTGCCGTGCCGCTGTTTTTCCTCTGTGCCGGTTACTTTCTGCAGCCGAGACTGAGCCGCGAAGCGCCGCTGACCGTTGCCTGGCGCTACTGCCACCCCTTACTGCTGCTCTGGCTGGTATGGAGTCTGGTCTACCTGCTGGTGCCGTTCAATCCGCTGGATGCCGTGCAGCAAGGCTATCTGGCCTCCCTGCGCGGGCAGTGGCAATTCCAGCTCGGCGACCCCCTCAATGGCTGGCTGGTGGGCGGCATGATCCACCTCTGGTTTCTGCCAGCCCTGGTGATGGCGGTGGCCCTGCTGGCACTCTGCTATCGGCTTGGCAGACCATCGCTCGCCCTCTGGCTGGGTCTTGGCCTTTACCTGCTGGCGCTGCTGGGGGGCTCCTATGCCAAGCCGCTGCTGGGCGCCGAGTGGCCACTGCTCACCCGTAACGGCCCCTTCTTCTCCCTGCTGTTTGTGGCGCTCGGCGCCCTGTTGCGCCAGCGTCAGTGGCAGCCCGATGCCCGCATCGGCTGGCAACTGCTGCTGGCGGGCGTGGCGCTCTATGGCTGTGAAGCCTGGGCGCTGCAGCACTTTGCCGCAGTGCCGCTCACCCGCCACGACTTCCTGCTCGGCTCCCTTCCCTGGGCTATCGGCCTGTTTGGCCTGCTGCTGGCCAACCCCGAGTGGGGCAAGGGCAGCTGGCTTGAGCGCCAGGCCCCCAAAGTGCTCGGGATCTACTGCCTGCACATGATGCTGGTGGTCTGGCTCTTCGTGTTCGGCCCGCAGGGCGCATCCATCCTGTGGGAGATTGCCAAGGTGCCGCTGCTGCTGGGAGCGTCTCTGCTGGCCTATCGCCTGATGGCGGCCCTCCCCCTCGCCCGCCGACTGCTGCGCACCTACTGAGTCCGATATCCGGCCCGTCCTATCGGGCCGGATGCCTCTTCACGTTTTGTCCCTTTCTCTTCCGCTACGCCCTTTTTCCCTTGCGTCGTTCGCGCGGTTTGCTGCAATGGTTCTACTTTTCAGCCGCGCTTCCCCAACCGTAAAACCTGCCACCACTGCCCCCCTCTATTTTCACCTTGCCAGACAAATGAAAATCAATATCATTGGCATCCCGCTTGAGCGGGTCAGGCTAATTATAATTAAATCAATATGTTCGAGCCGTCAGGTCGACATCCAAAGAGTCAACATTGAATATGCAGCACCCTCACTTTCGCAGAACGCTGGTCTCGCTGGCACTGCTGGGCACCGGCTTCACAGCCCAGGCCGCCGATGAAACCATGACTGTGGTTGGTAAACGTTCCCAGCATCAGGAAGTTGCCACCGCTACCCGTACCAATACGCCAGCCAAGCTGGTTCCCCAGACCATCGACAGCGTCAAGGTCAGCGAGCTGACCGCCTTCGGCCAACCGACGCTGAGTGAAGCCCTGAGCGGCATTCCCGGGGTCAACGCCAGCGGTGATACCCGCTTCGACGGGGTCAACATCCGCGGCTTCAGCGCCAGCAACGACTTCTATCTCGACGGGTTCCGCGACGACATGCAGTACACCCGGGATCTCGGCAACATCGAGCGAGTGGAAGTGCTCAAGGGCCCGGCTGCCGTGCTCTACGGCCGCGGCAGCACGGGGGGCATCGTCAACCGGGTCAGCAAGAAGCCGCAGAAAGGAGAGGAGTCCAGCGTTACCGCCCGGGTCGGCAGTTTTGACAGCCAACGACTGGCCGCCGACCTCAATGGTGAGGCGAGCGAACAGGTACAGCTGCGCCTCAACATGGCGCAAGAGGACAAAGATAGCTTCCGCAACGGCGTGAAGAGCAAGCGTACCCTGCTGGCCCCCTCCGTCAACTGGGAGATCAGCGACAACCTCAACTGGCTGGTACAGTACGAGCGCAACGAACATGACCGCACCCCGGATCGCGGCATTCCCGGGATCAATGGTCGCCCGGCCGATGTGCCGCGGGAGTATGTCTACAGCGATACCAGTCGCGACTTCATCGATGACGTGGCGCAATCCACCCGCTCCCGCCTCTCCTGGGATATCAACGATCAGTGGCAGCTGCGCCAGCAGCTCGGTTACTCCACCCTCGACAGCCAGTTTGACAACACCTATGTCACCAGCGTCAAAGGGGATCAGGTGACCCGCTCCCGCTGGCAGCAAGATCTGAAAGCGAAGAGCCTGATCAGCAACACCGAGGCCGAAGGTCTGTTCCAGACCGGCCCGGTGGAACATCGCCTGCTGGTTGGCTTCGAGCAGAACTGGCAGGAGCGCACACCCAAGCTCTACCAGAACGCCACCGCCATCCCGTCTGGCAATCTCTACGATCCGGGCTCGCTGCCCACCTACAATGGCGCCATGAAGCTCTCCAGCGACGCCAAACACAAGGTGCGCGGCAATGGCCTCTATCTGCAGGATCAGCTCACCCTGGGTGACTGGCATCTGGTGGGCGGGCTGCGCCGTGACGACTTCACCGTCACCAGTCGCCGCTACGACCTCAACAAGGAGGAGAGCGTCTCGGTCAACAGCCTGAGCCCGCGCCTCGGTCTGGTGTGGAATCCCCTCGAGGATCACGCCTTCTACACCTCCTACAGCAAGACCTTCACTCCGGTGGGCGGCGAGCTGATCGGCATCACCCCAGGTGACAAGAACAACGGGCTGGAACCCCAGCACACCCGCCTCTACGAGGGGGGGGTGAAGAGTGACTGGCTGAACGGCAAGCTGGCGACCACTCTCTCCCTCTATCGACTGGAGATGTACAACAAGCGCACCAAGGATCCGCTGGATCCCACCAAGGTGATCCTCACCGGCCTGCAGCGTACCGAGGGTGTCGAGCTGAGCGCACGTGCCGAGCTGACCGACGAGATCTACCTGCGTGGCGGCTTCGCCATTCAGGATGCGGAGCAGGTCAAGGCGGACGCGGATCTGCAGGGCAAGCGCCCGATGAACGTCTCCCGCCAGAATGGCCAGTTCTACCTCGGCTACAAGAGTGGCGAGCAGGGCTGGTTCGGTGAAACCGGCGTAACGGCGGTGGGCGATCGCTTCGCCGACAACGCCAACACCACCACACTGCCCAGTTACGCCCGCTTCGATGCGCGCGCCGGTTATCGCTGGCAGCAGTGGGAAGCCGAGCTGAGCGCCGAAAACCTGACCGATCACGAGTACTTTGTCAGCGCCACCAGTGCCACCCAGATCATGCCGGGTACGCCCCGTCAGCTGAGTCTGACCGGTACCTACCGCTTCTGATCTCTGTGACAACCACCCCGACTGGCCAGCCCCTGCTGGCCAGTTTTTTTATGAAGCAACCACGATGAAACGCAGAAGAGTTCCCCTTCACAACAACAAATGGGTACGCCGCCTCCATGCCTGGGCCGGTTTTTTTACCCTCGCCCTGATGCTGATGTACGGCATCACCGGCCTCTGGCTGCAACACCGTGCCGTGTTGCCCATCCCCGGCCCCCACACCGAAAAATCGAGTGAAGAGATAGTGCTGGAGGCGCCGCTCGCCAGCCCGGAGCAGCTGAAAAGCCTGCTGCAACAGCGCTATCCCGATACCTTTGTCGACGGGCGAACCATGATCACCCCGGCCCAGACCCTGCCCACCCCGAACGGCCCGCTCACCCTGCCCGCCAAGTGGGAGATGCGCGGCGTCACCCTCAGCCAGAGCGTGGCCGCCAGCTATGTTGAGGGTACCCTGCTGGTACGTACCGACCTGCAACTGGCCAACTTTGCCGCCAGCCTCAACCGGCTGCACCGCGGCATGGGTACCGGCCTCGGCTGGCAGCTGTTTGGCGATATCGCCGCCCTGGCCCTGCTGCTGCTGGCCCTCACCAGCCTGTTTATGTGGACCAAGCTGCACGGCACACCCAGAGCCATCATCGTGCTGACGCTCGCAGGTACCCTCGGGACCCTGCTGTTTGCCCTGCTGGGGTAACGCAGCAATCATGATCTGATGCCGCAAGGTTTGGAAAGAAAACCGCAATAGAAACAGGCCGCTGGCGGTGATGCCGTCAGCGGCTATATCAAGACAAGGAAATAACGGGGAGCGGAAAAAGAGAAGGGATACCAAGAGGTAACGGGAAGTACTGCCTACTCAGCAGCAACGCACCAATGCGCAGGAACGCCAAAAAACAAAAGGCCATCATTGCTGATGGCCTTTTGTCATGAATTTGATGGTGCCCGGGGTCGGACTCGAACCGACACGGTTATTCACCGGCGGATTTTGAATCCGCTGCGTCTACCGATTTCGCCACCCGGGCAACTGCGAGGGATTATACGAATGGCGCGATGCCATGCAAGGTGTTTTTCGATTGAACACTCCCGTTTGTTCATTTATTCAACGCCTTGCCGATGCGGGGCCAGTTACATAGAATGCCGCCATCATCTTAATGGAATAAAAACGATGGCCAAGCCTAAAAAAGTCCAACAAAAATCCCCCTCTCTCGCCACTCAGCCATACCCGTCAGCGGGTCTGCTGCGTCGCCTCGGCGCCCTGATCTATGATGCGCTGGTGGTGACTTCGCTGCTGATCATCGCCGGCTTCATCGGCATGGGTGTAGCCAAGCTGTTGCTGGTCACCGGCATGGCCAGCGTACCGGCGGGTGAAGATACCGTCTGGTTGCTGACCCGCCACCACCTGAGCCTGATCTACACCCTGTGGCTCGCCTTCGTCATCTGTGGTTTCTACACTTGGTTCTGGACCCGCGCTGGCCAGACCGTCGGCATGCGCGCCTGGCGGCTGCGCATTCAGAACGAGGATGGCAGCCACATCCGCGTTACCCAAGCGTTGATCCGTCTCGCTACCGCCGCCTTTGGTCTGGGCAACCTGATGTGCCTGTTCAACCGCCAGCGCCCGCGGGCGTTTCAGGATATCTGGGCCGAGTGCGAAGTGATCGTGCTGAGCAAAGAGGCAAATCTGGAATTGTTGAACAAGTAATCCCGGATCAATGCAATAACGAAAGAGGGCACCAACAGGTGCCCTCTTTGCATTTCCTCATAACCTCGTGCGGATTACTGCTTGCGGCTGAGGATGTAGAAGGAGATACCGCCAAACAGCAGGCTGGGCGCGATAGCCGCCAGAATGGGCGGTACCGCATAGACCAGACTGATGGGGCCAAACACCCGATCACTCACGTAGACGGCGAAGCCGGTCATGATCCCCATCAGCATCCGCGCCCCCATGCTCACCGAGCGTAGCGGGCCAAAGATGAAGGAGGAGGCCAGCAGGATCATCGCCACCACCGAGAGCGGTGACAGCAATTTGCGCCACATCTCCAGCTTGTAGCGACCGGCATCCTGCTTGTTGGCATCGAGATAGCCGATGTAGTCGAGCAGACCGGAGACCGAGAGGTTCTCGGGGTCGATACTCACCACCCCCAGCTGTTTGGGCGTCAACTCCGAGCTCCACTCCATCTTGTCATGCTGTTCGCTGCGGATCTGCGCCGGGTCGTCGAAGCGGGTAACCTGAGTCTGCTTGAGCAGCCAGTGGTGGCGCTCGAACACCCCCTCCTGCGCCTGCACCACGTCGATCAGCTTGCGCTCGGGGGTGAAGCGATAGAGGGTGATGCCGGTGAGTGCACCATCGTTACGCACCCCGTTGATATTGACGAAGTTGTTGCCATCACGAGCCCACACTCCGTAGGCTGAAACCGTCAGACGACCTTCGGACAGCGCGCCCGCCTTGATGTCATCTGCCATCCGCTTGGCGATGGGGGCCACATATTCCCCCATCAACCCCACCATGATCATCAGCGGGATCGCCGTCTTGAGCGCCGCCATTACAATACTGATCTTGGAGCGACCCGCAGCCTGCATCACCACCAGCTCGGAGCTGGTCGCCAGCTGACCCAGACCAATCAGGCCACCCAGCAGCGCGGCCAGCGGGAAGAAGAGCACCGCCTCCTTGGGCATGGAGAGCAGCACATAGTAGAGGGCGTTGATCATGTCGTAGTTGCCGTCACCGACCGACTTGAGCTGCTCCACATACTTGATGAGCCCCGCCAGACCAACGAGCGTGATTTCACACAGCAGGATCGACATAAAGATGACCCTACCGATATATCTATCGAGAATGCCAAACATCAGCAGAAGTTCCTATGTTGCAGCATCATGCTGATTTTCTGTTGAAATAGCGCCCTTTCACCCCGTTCCACCAGCTGGTGCCCTGCAGATTGAGGGGCAGGCCGATAAACAGCAGGTAACCGAGCGGCACCAGGAACATCCCCGGCCAGTAGGGCAGCCGACCGCTGTCGATGGCCGAACGAGCGGCGCTGAGCAGCAGGAAGTAGGAGAGATAGAGCATGATGGCCGGCAACAGCTTGGCGTAGCGCCCCTGACGGGGGTTGACCCGCGCCAGCGGTACCACCAGCAGGGTGAGCACCGGAATGGAGAGGGGCAGCGAGATACGCCACTGCAATTCCGCCATCATGGCGTTGTCCTGGGTACCGAACAGTTCCATGGTCGGCTTGGCCGCCGCCTTGCGGTTGGAACGCTCCATCTCCTGCTGGCGGATCACCAGACCATATTCGCGAAAATCGGAGATCTGGAACTGCTTGCCGGAGAAGCTCCCTTCGTAGCGGGAACCATCCATCAGGGTCAGCCACTGCAGACCGTTCTCGTCGACCGTCACCACCCCTTCGGTCGCCACCACCACCGAGGGAGGATTATTCCCCTCCGCCCGCTGCAGCACGAAGATCTTTTGCAGTTTTGAGCCGTTGTCGTTCAAATCCTGGATATAGGCAACCAGACGCCCCTTGTCGAGCTCCATAAAGCGGCCCGCCTGCAGGAAGGAGATACCCGGGTCCGCTTTGAACTCGTCGATCACCTGATACTCGCGCTCCTTGGCCTGCGGGGCGATCCAGCCAGTGTTGAACGCCGCAACCACCGCCGTCAGCAAGGCCAGCAACATGGCGCTGCGCATCACAAAACGGTGGCTGAAGCCGACCGCATGCATCACCGTCATCTCGCTTTCGGCGTAGAGGCGACCATGGGCAAACAAAATGGCTAAAAAGAGACTGATAGGCAGCATCAACAGCGCCATATTGGGCAAGTTGAGCAGCAGCAGGGTGGAGACCAGACGTGTCGGCACCTCGCCATCGGCGGCGTCACCGATGATCTTGATAAATTGTTGGCTGACAAAGATAAGCAGCAATACGAATAACACTGCCAGCTGGGTTTTCAGGGTTTCCCTGAACAAATATCGGAAAACGATCACAGTCATTCCCAAGTAAACTTGTGTTTTTAGTCGAATGCCTGAAAAATAGGGCCGTATATTGGATTTTTACCAGTTTGAACTGCGGAGCCTGTGGCTGTTCGCTCCGCCTCTGATACCCCAACAAGCACCGCATTATTCAATAAAAGGTGCCTTTTGTCTTTAGGATGTAGGAGATTCCATGGAGTTCAGTGTAAAGAGTGGCAGTCCAGAGAAGCAACGGAGCGCCTGCGTCGTAGTCGGCGTATTTGAGCCTCGTCGCCTCTCTCCGGTTGCCGAACAACTGGACAAGATCAGCGATGGCTATATCAGTTCGCTGCTGCGCCGTGGCGACCTGGAAGGGAAACCAGGCCAGATGCTGCTGCTGCATCAAGTACCGGGCGTGCTCAGCGAGCGCGTACTGCTGGTCGGATGCGGCAAGGAGCGGGAACTCGACGAACGCCAGTACAAGCAGATCATCAACAAGACCATCACCACCCTGAACGAAACCGGCTCCATGGAAGCGGTCTGCTTCCTCACCGAGCTGCACGTCAAGGGTCGGGATACCTATTGGAAGGTACGCCAGGCGGTAGAAACCACCAAGGCGGGCCTCTACAGCTTCGATCAGTTCAAGACCAACAAGGCCGAGCCACGTCGCCCGCTGCGCAAGCTGGTATTCAACGTGCCGACGCGTCGGGAACTGACCATTGGTGAAAAAGCCATCGCTCACGGTCTGGCCGTGGCCAAGGGTGTGCGGGTCTGCCGCGACGTGGCGAACATGCCGCCCAACGTCTGCAACCCGGCCTATCTGGCTTCCCAGGCCCGTCGTCTGGCCGATGCCTACGACAACATCACCACCAAGGTGGTGGGCGAGCAGGAGATGGCCGAACTCGGCATGAACTCCTATCTGGCGGTGGCCCGCGGCTCCGATAACGAAGCCATGATGGCCATCATCGAATACAAGGGTCATCCGGATGCCAAGCCCATCGTGCTGGTCGGTAAGGGTCTGACCTTTGACTCCGGCGGCATCTCCATCAAGCCTGCTGACGGCATGGACGAGATGAAGTACGACATGGGTGGCGCTGCCTCCGTGCTCGGCACCATGCATGCGCTGGCCCAGTTGCAACTGCCGATCAACGTCATCGGCGTGCTGGCAGGCTGCGAGAATATGCCGGGTGGCAACGCCTATCGTCCGGGTGACATCCTCACCTCCATGTCAGGCCAGACCATCGAAGTGCTCAACACAGATGCGGAAGGTCGTCTGGTGCTGTGTGATGCGCTGACCTATGTGGATCGCTTCGATCCGGAAACCGTGATCGACGTGGCGACCCTGACCGGTGCCTGCGTCATCGCGCTGGGCCATCACACCTCGGGTCTGCTGGCCAACCACAACCCGCTGGCTCACGAGCTGCTCAACGCCTCCGAACAGGCGGGTGATCGCGCCTGGCGTCTGCCGCTGTTTGACGAGTATCAGGAGCAGATCGACAGCCCGTTCGCCGACATGGCCAACATCGGCGGTCGTCCGGCCGGCACCATCACCGCGGCCGCCTTCCTGTCACGCTTCACCAAGAAGTACAACTGGGCCCACCTGGATATCGCCGGGACCGCTTGGAAGAGTGGCAAGGATAAAGGCTCCACCGGTCGTCCGGTGCCCCTGCTGACCCAGTTCCTGCTGAACCGGGCTGGCGTGGATATCGAAGAGAAAGAGTAACTCTCCGGCCCCCGCCGATGGCTGCATCGGAAGGGTTGGCGTTACCCTGAACCACAAGGAAGAGGCCCGCCTCTTCCTTGTTTCATTCTTGAATCAGTGAGTTGCGGACGGGAAATGCCCGTCCGCCTCATGAGGCGGTCAACAGTCCGTCACCGCAAAACGGGATCAACCTGATGAGCCAAGTGACCTTTTACCTGATGAGCGAACAGGATGACGCGCAGGCCTCTGCGGTCGAGCGACTGGCCTGCACTCTTGCGGCCGAGTCGTGGGGCGCGGGCCATATCTACCTGTTCTGCGACGATGAGGCCCAGGCCCTGCGTCTGGACGAGCTGTTGTGGCAGCTGCCGCCGGAGCGCTTCGTACCGCACCAGCTACAGGGCGAAAGCGGCATTGCCCCGGTGGAGATCGGCTATCAGCCACCGAAACGGCGCTACGCCCGCCTCATCAATCTGGCCACTGCGACACCTTTGTTTGCAGGACACTTCGCTCAAGTGGTAGATTTTGTCCCCACTGACGAAACACAAAAGCAGCAAGCCCGCGAGCGCTACAAGCACTATCGCCAGGCAGGCCATACCCTCGAAATGAGGGATCAGCCCGTCCTTGCCGCACCGGATCCGGCGCAGCCCTGACTGCAACCAATTGATCCATAAAGAATCAACACCAGACTCCATCCATCCAGATTACGGCGAGACCATGGAAAAGACTTTTAATCACAACGCCATCGAACAGGCGCTCTATCAGCACTGGGAAGCCCAGGGTTACTTCAAGCCCCACGGCGACACCAGCAAAGACTCCTTCTGCATCATGATCCCGCCGCCGAACGTCACCGGCAGCTTGCACATGGGTCACGCCTTCCAGCAAACCCTGATGGACACCCTGATCCGCTACAACCGCATGCAGGGCAAGAACACCCTGTGGCAGGCAGGTACCGACCACGCCGGTATCGCCACCCAGATGGTGGTTGAGCGCAAGATCGCCGCAGAAGAGGGCAAGACTCGCCACGATTACGGCCGTGATGCCTTCATCGACAAGATTTGGCAGTGGAAGGAAGAGTCCGGTGGCACCATCACCCGCCAGATGCGCCGTCTGGGCGACTCAGTGGATTGGGAGCGCGAGCGCTTCACCATGGATGAGGGTCTCTCCGCCGCCGTGCAGGAAGTGTTTGTCCGTCTTTACGAAGATGGCCTGATGTACCGCGGCAAGCGTCTGGTGAACTGGGATCCGAAACTCAACACCGCCATCTCCGATCTGGAAGTGGAGAACCGCGAGATCAAGGGCCACATGTGGCACCTGCGCTATCCGCTGGCCAACGGCGCCAAGACCGCCGAAGGCAAGGATTACCTGATCGTCGCCACCACCCGTCCGGAGACCATGCTGGGCGATACCGCCGTGGCAGTGAACCCGGAAGATCCGCGCTACAAGGCGCTGATCGGCCAGCATATCCTGCTGCCACTGGTGAACCGCCTGATCCCCATCGTTGCTGACGAACACGCCGACATGGAGAAGGGCACCGGTTGTGTGAAGATCACCCCGGCCCACGACTTCAACGATAACGAAGTGGGCAAGCGCCACAGCCTGCCGATGATCAACATCTTCACTCTGGATGCCCACGTGCGTGCCGAGGCTGAAGTTGTCGATACCAACGGCAACCCGAGCACCGCCTATGACGCAACCCTGCCGGCAGAGTTCGCCGGTCTGGAGCGCTTCGCCGCCCGTAAAGCGATTCTGGCCAAGCTCGAAGAGCTGGGTCTGCTGGACGAGATCAAGGATCACGTGCTGCAACAGCCTTACGGCGATCGCGGTGGCGTGCCCATCGAGCCGATGCTGACCGACCAGTGGTACGTGCGCGTGGCACCGATGGCCAAGACCGCCATTGAGGCGGTGGAAGATGGCCGCATCCAGTTCGTGCCGAAACAGTACGAAAACATGTACTTCTCCTGGATGCGCGACATTCAGGACTGGTGCGTCTCCCGTCAGCTGTGGTGGGGTCACCGCATCCCGGCATGGTATGACGACGCCGGCAATGTCTACGTGGGCCGTGACGAGGCGGAAGTGCGTGCCAAGCACAGCATCCCGTCCGTGACCACCCTGCGTCAGGACGAAGACGTGCTCGACACCTGGTTCAGCTCCGCCCTGTGGACCTTCTCCACCCTGGGCTGGCCGAACAACACCGAAGCACTCAAGACCTTCCACCCGACCGACGTGCTGATGAGCGGCTTCGACATCATCTTCTTCTGGATTGCCCGGATGATCATGATGACCATGCACTTCATCAAGGACGAAAACGGCCAGCCGCAAGTCCCGTTCAAGACCGTCTACATCACCGGTCTGATCCGTGACGAAGAAGGCCAGAAGATGTCCAAGTCCAAGGGCAACGTGCTGGATCCGCTCGATATGATCGACGGCATCTCGCTGGAAGACCTGCTGGAGAAGCGCACCGGCAACATGATGCAGCCGCAGATGGCCGAGAAGATCGGCAAGCGTACCGCCAAGCAGTTCCCGGAAGGGATCGAAGCACACGGTACCGACGCCCTGCGCTTCACGCTGGCGGCGCTGGCCTCTACCGGTCGTGACATCAACTGGGACATGAAGCGCCTGGACGGCTACAACAACTTCTGCAACAAGTTGTGGAACGCCTCCCGCTATGTGCTGATGAACACCGAAGATCAGGATTGCGGTTTTGCCGGTGGCGAAATGCAGTTCAGCCTGGCGGATCGCTGGATCCAGTCCCAGCTGCAAGTGGCCATCCGTGACTTCCGTACCGCCCTCGATACCTACCGCTTCGACATCGCGGCTGGCGTGCTGTACGAATTTATCTGGAACCAGTTCTGTGACTGGTATCTGGAGCTGACCAAGCCGGTGCTGACCAAGGGTTCCGAGGCCGAGCAGCGCGCTGCCCGCCACACCCTGGTGACCGTGCTGGAAACCCTGCTGCGTCTGGCGCACCCGATCATCCCGTTCATCACCGAGACCATCTGGAAATCGGTCGCGCCGCTGGCTGGCGTACACGCCGACACCATCATGATTCAGGCCTTCCCGGAGTTCGACGCCGCCAAGGTGGACGAAGCCGCGATGGCGGATCAGGAGTGGGTGAAGGAGTTCATCGTCAGCATCCGCAACATCCGCGCCGAGATGAACGTGGCCCCGAGCGTGCCGCTCAACGTACTGCTCCAGTGCGATGCCAAGGATGCCCAGCGCGCCGCTGACAACGAAGCCTTCCTCAAGTCGCTGGCCCGTCTGGAGTCCATCCGCGTACTGGCGGACGGTGAAACCGCCCCGCTGTCAGTGAAGAAGCTGATCGGTGCGACCGAGCTGATGATCCCGATGGCCGGTCTCATCGACAAGGACGCCGAACTGGCCCGTCTGGCCAAAGAGGTTGCCCGTCTGGTGGGCGAGTGCGGCCGGATCGAAGGCAAGCTTGGCAACGAAGCCTTCGTCGCCAAGGCGCCGGAAGCGGTCATCGCCAAAGAGCGCGAGAAGCTGGAAGATTACCGTCTCCAGCTGACCAAGCTGGAAGCCCAGCAGGCCGAAATCGCCGCGCTGTAAGCACCGCCCCAACCGATACAACAAAGCCCCCTGCCAAGGGGGCTTTTTCATATCCGCGCTTCCCGCTTCAGCTCACCAGCAGCCAGCCGCAAAAACCGAGATAGAGCAGACCGACCAGCGCCAGCCGTCCGGCGGTCATGGTTCCTTTTCTGAACCCCCACCAGAGCAACCCCACCGCCAGCAGCGTGACCAGCGAGGAAGCCATCATGGCGCCATCCAGCAACCAGGGGGTAAAGAGCAGGCAGAATGCCTTGGGGATAGTGCCCTGGATCATCATGGCCCCGGAGATATTGGCCAGCGCCAACCGGTTCTTGCCCTGTCGCACCCAGATCAGCACGTTCATCAGCTCCGGCATCTCGGTCGCCACCGGACTCAGCAACAGGGCTGCCAGCACCGGCGAGAGACCAAACAGCTCGCCCATGCTCTCCAGCTGATGGACAAACAGCTGGGCCGCCAGCGCTACCACCACCAACGCAGCCAGCGTCTGCAGCAACACCTTACCAAGGGGCGGGATCCCGGCATTTGGAGCCAGCTTGAGGGGCTCCGGCAATTCGACTTCGTGGCTGTCACTCTGTTTCAGCTCGCGCCTTACATAGACGAGGTAGACCAGCAGGAAGAGCGGGGCCAGCCAGCTCTTGCCGGTGAAAGCGACCAGCCCCAGCGCGGTCGCCACCAGAAAGATCCCCATAAACCAGCGCTGATCCCGGCCAATCTCGCGCTGCACCTCGCCATCGATGGCGCGCTCGGTACGCCCCATGCAAAGCAGCAGGGTGAGGCCGACTGCCGCATAGCCGATGGTCGCCAACACCAGCGGCCCGCCAAGGGCGGCGCCAATGCCGATCTCCTGCTGGGCGGTTGTGTTGCCCATCAGCAGAGCGGTCAGGGTCACGATACACTCGGGTAGCGCAGTACCCAGTGCCGCCAGCAGCGAACCGGTGGCGCTTTGGGAGAGTTTGAAGTGGTGGCCGGTCCACTCGATGCCGTTGACGAAGTATTCGCAGGCAAGGTAGATGGTGACCGCAGAGACGAGAAATAACAGCAGGGTAATCAACATAATAGATACCGCCAGGCGAGCAGAATAACCGATGGACCCGACATGGCTCGCCCGGCTGGCGTGCATATCGAGGCCAAAGGTCTTGCAGAGCGATAGTGCCTATCGCCGCCCATGCCATGGATGCGAGGATCCAAGAGTGTTGACATGGGCCCGGCCCGGAATGCGGGCGGGTTGCTACTCCCCAATGACTGAGGAGACGTTTTAGCAACTCGACCACCGCCTCACAAGGCAAATTAATGACAACTCATTCAATAAGTTGTAAGGGAATGTAACCTCGCCAGCCCCTCCTCCCCACCGCTATTGCGCTGTTGGCACACCGATTGCTGTAGGTAGTTCACTATCCACAACAGTTTGGGAAGGATGAACAATGAAACGGTGGATCCAACATTTCTATCAACTGAACCGCCTCAATTGGCTGATGGTCTGGTTGTTGCTCTGCTGCAGCATCATTCTGCTGTTTCCGGCCGGGCTGATGAAAGGGGCCGTCAGCCAGTGGGCTGCGGATCATGCGGCCTGGCTGGGGGTCGGCATGCTGATCGCCATCTCCTACTTCTGCAGTCAGGGCTTCCTGATCGCCTGGGAGTGGGCATGCGAAGAGTGGCAAGCGCGCCGTCAGCAGGATCAGCTGGCCCAGATGATCGGCTTCCTCGACTTCAACGAGAAGGCGGTGCTGCGCGAGTTCGTGCTGCAGCGTAAAAGCGTCATAAACTTGCCGATCACCGAGCCCGCCGTCAAAAACCTGATGGATGCCGGCGTCCTCACCTACGCCTACGGCAAGCCGACCCGGGAGAAGGATGACGAGAACCAGATCCGCGCCCTGATGATCGCCCTGCCCGCCCGGCCGCTGCTCACCTACAAGGTGCTGGGACTGTCGCGCGGCAAGATGAGCGACGAGCAGGTGGAGCAGATCATGAATGCCAGACCCAAGTTCGCCCAGAAGGGGTTCCAGCGCTAACCGCCGCCCCATCCGCCAGATGCACAAGAGCCGGACACTGTCCGGCTCTCTAATTTCTGCGCGACATGATGTACCGCTCAGCTTCCCCTTCTGCGCCCTACCCCTTGAGGCTGGAGCAAAAGCTGACATCGTCCTGCACCGGATCATCGCTCATGCTGTGATAGAGCTCGAAGCAGGGACCATTGCCAAACTCCAGCCCGGCAGCAACGATGTCGCCGATATGTTCCTGCCAACGCGGGCCATACTGACTGCGGTCGGTAATAAGATAACGGGACTGGGCGTAACGACCGGAGGGAATAAGCTGGATCTCGACCGCTCCCATCCCCACCGTCCCCGCAGGCACCGTCACCCCGATGTCAGTGCGACACTGGGCTGGCGGAGTCACCTCGGGGTTATCGTGATAGATGAAGATCCACTCCCCACCTTCCAGACCGCGGGCGCTGGCCCACTGATGCAGCTGACTACAAACGGGACCATACCCCTCGCCATAGGGGCCGGTGACACGTATATAAGCCAGAGTGCGGGCGTCCATCTCGATGGTTTTCATGGTATTACTCCTTGCTGATGAGTGACCCTCAGCATAAGGATTAGGCAGCACAAGTGCGTGTCCATCCTTGCTCATCAAGTGTCCATTCTTGCTCTTGTCGCGGCGAAACTCTCCCGGCGTGCAACCATAGTAACGGCGAAATACCTTGGCAAACGCCTGGGAGCTGGCGAGCCCCGCCCCCAACGCAATGGCCGTGACACTGGCATCGGAATAGCAGAGCTGCCAAGCAGCCCGCTGGATGCGCAGACGACGACACATCTCCCCGGGCGTCTCCCCCGCCACAGCCGTAAACACCCGGTGAAAATGGTAGAAAGACAAGCAGGCACTGCTTGCCAGCGTTTCGATGGAGAGATCGGGATTCTGCTCCAGCGCCCGGATCACCGGGCGCAATCTGGCCTGATAATCGACCATACCGTTAGCGACTGGCGCCCCCCGCGACTCTGGCCATATAGAGCGCATCCACATAACGCCCCTGGCGGAAGGCATAGTCACGGGCGCGCCCCTCCTCGGTAAAACCGAACTTGCGATAGAGCGCCTGTGCGGCCTCATTGTCGGTATAGACGGTCAGCTCAATCCGGTGCAGGTTGAGCCAGTTATCGGCCAGATCCAGCGCCGCGGCCATCAGGGCGGAGCCCACCCCCTTGCCAGCCCAGTCATCCCGCACTCCCATGCCAATACCGGCCACATGCTTGCGTCTCGGATTGGGCTCAACCAGCAGCGATAGCTGGCCTACCAGCATGCCGTCAACGTCGGCGACCAGTGCCACCACGCTGTCGCTCTCCAACCGTTTCTGCCACTGGCTAAGGGGAGGCATAGGCAAGTGCAAAGTGCCCGCCTGGGCATTGGGCATGGCGTACAGATCCCGCAAGGCGGGGGCATCAGCGGGTTCGGCATGACGGATAGTAATCTGCATATGAGGCTCCTTCTCGAAGCCACCATCATGCAATATCCGGCGCGGTTACACATCCCCCACCTGCACCCATTTGTCTTGCCTATCAAAGGGCGAGGAAAGGCCCATTGGCCGAGCACGGCGCAGATCCGTAGGCTGACCCCATATCAACAAGGAGAGAAGCCATGACTGACAAGACCCTGCACAGCGCCAACGGCGCCCCCGTCGTCGACAACAACAACAGCCTCACCGCCGGTCCGCGCGGCCCCATCCTGATGCAAGATATCTGGTTGATGGAGAAACTCGCCCACTTCGACCGCGAGCGCATTCCCGAGCGGGTGGTTCACGCCAAGGGCTCGGGCGCCTATGGCACCTTTACCGTGACCCACGACATCAGCCAGTTCAGCAAGGCCGATCTGTTCAGCGCCATCGGCAAGCAGACGCCTGTATTCCTGCGCTTCTCCACCGTGGCCGGTGAGAAGGGCGCCGCCGATGCCGAACGCGATGTGCGCGGCTTCGCCCTCAAGTTCTATACCGAGCAGGGCAACTGGGATCTGGTGGGCAACAACACCCCGGTCTTTTTCATCCGCGATCCGCTGAAATTCCCTGACTTCATCCACACCCAGAAGCGGGATCCGCGCACCAACCTGCGCAGCGCCACTGCCGCCTGGGACTTCTGGTCACGCCATCCGGAATCCCTGCATCAGGTCACCATACTGTTCAGCGATCGCGGCATCCCCAAGAGCCTGCGGGAGATGAACGGCTACGGCAGCCACACCTTCAGCTTTATCAACGATGCCAACGAGCGCTTCTGGGTCAAGTTCCACTTCAAGACCGAGCAGGGCCACAGCTTCTACACCGATGAAGAGGCCGCCACCGCCGTCGGGCAGGATCGGGAGACCAGTCAGGCGGATCTGTTCAATGCCATCGAGCGGGGCAACTTCCCGCGCTGGAAGGTCTATGTGCAGGTGATGCCGGAGGCCGACGCCCAGACTTACAACATCCACCCGTTCGACCTCACCAAGGTGTGGCCGCACAGCGACTACCCGCTGATCCCAGTGGGCGTGCTGGAGCTCAACCAGAACCCGGACAACTACTTCGCCCATGTGGAGCAGGCCGCCTTTACCCCGGCCAACGTGGTGCCCGGTATCGGCTTCTCGCCGGATCGCATGTTGCAAGGGCGGCTCTTCTCCTACGGAGACACCCAGCGCTATCGCCTCGGCGTCAACCACGGTCTGCTGCCGGTCAACGCCCCGCGCTGCCCGTTCCATCACGGTGCCCATCGTGACGGTGCAATGCGGGCAGACAGCAATGGCGGCGCCAGCCCCAACTATCAGCCGAACCGTTTCGGTACCCAGCAGCCGAGCGAACAGCACGAACCGGCGCTGAGTCTGGAAGGGGCCGCCCTGCACTACGACTTCCGTGACTACGACAGCGACTACTACAGCCAGCCGGGCAACCTGTTCCGCATCATGGACGAGGGACAGCGTTCGCGGCTCGCCGCCAACCTGGCCCGCTCCCTTATCAATGTGGAGGATGACGCCATCGTCGCGGCCCAGCTCAAACACTTCGAGCAGGCCGACCCCGAGTATGCCAAACGGGTCGAACTGGCACTGGCCGCCTTGCAGCGCTAAGCCACAAGCAGGCAACATCTGCAAAAACAAAACGGGGGCCTGATGGCCCCCTTTTTCTATTGCGAGCAAGCTAGCTCAGAAAGCAGGCTCCTGCACGGCCTGCCACCGCAACGCGTTCGCCTCGTGCTCTTTGACAAAGGCATTCTTGCCCGCACAGTAGCGCTCGATATCATGCTGACAGCTCGCGGCTACCGCCTGCTTTAACTCGGCGTATTCCCGACATACCGCAGGGTGGGTCCTTAGATAGTCACGAAAGGCCAGATGGCGATGCACATGGTCATCCCCTTGCAAGAAGGCGTGGATCTGGTGGGTTCTCTCATCACCCCCCTTGCGAAAATAGCGGCGGCGCGCAATCCCGCACTCACCCATCGCCTCATAGCCCAGCGCCTCCAGCTGACCGTTCTGCTCATCGAGCCGCTCCAGCGATGATACCTCCAGCATGATGTCGATGATGGGCTTGGCGGCCAAACCGACGACAGAGGTACTGCCGATATGGTGGACAGCTAGCAAGCAGTTATCCAGCGCACTGCGTAATTGAACCTCTTCAGCTACAAAGCTGGCTGGCCATTGGGGGTTGTAGGAGACAACGTCGACTCTCACAGTTTCAGCTCTCTGGATAGTTGCCGATGGCATAGGGCAACAAGGTATGCGATGGGTGGACAAGATAACCAGACGGCAAATTACCAGCAACAAAAACGGAGCCTGAGGCTCCGTTTTTTCAATGCTGTATCAATCCCGGACGGAACGCGCTTCGCGCTCTTCCCGCTCCCTTGCCAACAAGCGTTTGTACCACCAGCTACTGCGACGACGTTGTGCATTGGAAGAGCGACGAGCCATTTCTTAGGTTCCAGCCAAGAGAAGAAAGGAGCTGCATTATGCGACAGGGATCACGTCCATGTCTTTAGCTGGATCAAGAAAAGCCTCACTGACCCACGGAAATCGTCTTCTGATCTTTCGCACCACGGGTGGCAGGCAACACCACCGCAGGAGAGCGCCAGGCCAACGGGCCATTGCTCTCGAGGTCGTTCTGCGGGCCGCACTCCAGCCAGATATCTCCCTGCAGAATGCGGGCCCCTTCGGAATATTTCTGATCCGCAAACCAGCAAACCCGCTCGGGCAATGAGCCCAGCGGCAACAGCAGCTCGGGACTGGCAGACTCGCCCACCACAGTGGTTTTGGACGCAGCCAGAGCGGGGGTAAGCCAGAGGGAGGCCAGCAGGCAGAGCAGTACATTTTTCATGAGGGGGATCCTGTTGCGATGGGAGGCACTCTCGAAGAGTCGACCAGCTCCGTGGTTTACTTGACTGACAATCATACTGCCTGCTGGCATTGTGGAACCAATATGGTAGCCTGCCAGCGCCTGCGGGCAGTCTCTCGCTGCCACGCGCAAACTTCCGGTGAATTTGTCACGTCCTGACAAAATATAACCTTATTTATCAAATCGTTATTTGGATATTATCCCAATGCGTATCATGCCGTTGCTTCAGGCGGCCTGCCTGAGCCTGATGTTGTCCGCCTGCGTTGCCCCATTGCTGATGATGAGCCCCACCAGCCAGCTGATGTGGGCCCTGCTCAAGCCGCTGGTCGGCTTTGACCCGAACGAGGTCAATCTGTTCGAACAACCCCTGATCAAGGATCGGATGACCGCCATCCTTGGCCCCAACTACGACAGCACCATGCAGTTGCTCAAGACTGCCGACAAGTTACAGCAGGAGGGGCCGCTTTTCTATGTGGTCTCCGAGTATGCGCCGGTGCCGGATATCGCCAAGCAGGCGGGGATGGTGTGGAACTCGCAAACCAACCAGATGTCGGTATTGCTGCAAAAAGGGGATGGCACCACCCTGACCTTCGGCGAAAATCTGGCGGGCACGGCACCGACCTGGCCAACCGCTATGCAGGGCTGGCAGACCCCCGCCAGCCAGCTCACCCCGGCGACCAATGCCTTGACCGGCGCGGCAACCAGTCAGAGTGGCGCCTCCCCCTTCTCCCTTGGCAGCGCGCTGGGCACAGTGACCCGCGGCGTCACCGGCTCGCTGACCAACAGCGCAAGTCAGGCTATCAGCGGCGCAGCCGCCAACGCCACAGGGCAGGCTACCCAAGCTGTGAGCCAAAGCGCGACCGATCTGACCCGTAGTGCAACCACCGCAGTCACTCCGCCAGCCAAGCAGGCGCTGAGCAGTGCCGCTGCGACTGCAACTCAAGAAGCGACCAAGGCTGTTGCCGTTCCTGCCAAGCAAGCAGTCAGCAGCGCCACTGCGACCATGACCCAAGAAGCCACCAAGGCCGTTGCCGCGCCTGCCAGACAGACTGTCAGCAGTGCCGCTGCGACCGCGACGCAAGAAGCCACCAAGGCCGTTGCCACTCCTGCCAAACAGACTGTCAGCAGCGCCGCGGCGACCATGACCCAAGAAGCTACCAAAACCGTTGCCGTTCCTGCCAAACAAGCCGTCAGCAGTGACACTGCTACCGTGACACAAGAAGCGACCAAAGCCGTTGCCGCTCCGGCCAAACAGGCTGTCAGCAGTGCCGCGGCGACCGTGACACAAGAAGCGACCAAGGCTGTTGCCGTTCCTGCCAAACAGGCAGTCAGCAGTGCCACCTCTACCGTGACGCAAGAGGCAACCAAGGCCGTTGCCGAACCAGCCCGGCAGGCCGTCAGTGCCGCCTATCATACGGCCGGAGAGAGCATTGCCGATGCCGCCAGAGCGGCGGAAGCCAAGGCTCGCGCCAAGGCAGAGGCAGAGATGGAAGCCCTGCTCAAATAAACCGATAGGCCACCGCAAGGTGGCCTGTTTTTTATCCCGCTACCGGATCATGACGTTATGGAAAAGGCCACATAGACTGTTAGGTAACTACCCGCACAAGGAGTGCATCATGCGTCGTCTGCTCCCTGCTCTCGCTTCTCTCGCCCTGTTTATCGCGCTCCCGGCTCCGGCACTTATCTACTATTCGGAACAGAACATGCCGCTCAATGGCCAGGATAAAAATGGTCAGCCTGTGGGGTTGGCGGTCGAGTTGCTGCGCCTGATGTGGCGTGAAATGGGAGAGCCGGAGCAACCCATCCACTTTCTGCCCTGGGCCCGCGGCTGGTATCTGCTGACCCAGCAGCAAGAGGCCGTGCTCTTTACCACGGCGCACACCAAGGAGCGGGATCCCCACTTCCTCTGGGTCTGCCCCATCAGCCATTCCAGGGTCGCGCTGGTCGGCCGCAAGCAGGATGCCCCCAAAGTGGCCAGCAAAGCGGATCTCGCCAAGCTGCAGATCGGCGTGATGCAGGCGGATGTCGGGGAGCAGTTGCTACTCAACCGCGGGATCAGCCCGGGCAATATGATGTCGGTCGAGCGCATGGAGCAGGTGGTGCGCCAGCTGATCATGGCACGCACCGATCTGGTGGCGGGCAACGAGGTGATGTTGCGCCATCAGGCCAAGGAGCTGGGTTTCCCCAGCGAGGATTTTGTCACCGTCGCGATTCTTGAAGAGCAGGACAACTGCTTCGCCTTCAACCTGAGGGCAGACAAACAACAGGTTGCCCGCCTGCAACAGGCGCTGGACAAGGTCAGACAGGGGGATGAATACAAGCAGCTGGTGAAGCCCTACCAGTTGCTCAGTATCCTGCCCGAAACCAATCCCCCCATCCCGCGCCTCGAGTAACCCCGGCCCGCCCTATGGCGGGCTCGTTGTATCTCCCGCCG